>CAJKPX010000055.1 GCA_905201895.1 uncultured Eubacteriales bacterium
CCCCTTGACACCTTGATCCACCTTCGGGAAAGTTCTTGAAAGGGGTTTGGGGAAAACTTCTTGCAAGAAGTTTTCCCCAAAAAAAGAAAAGTTTTCCCAAAAAACAAACAAAAAACACATACACTTTGTAGGGGACGGTCCTGCGCGGTGACGTTGCGGCAGACAGGGCGACGTCAGCGGGTGCGAGCGTTCCCTGCAAGGAATCAAAGGGGCGAGCCGATGAGCGGCAGTCGACCCCACACAAGAAAGGATTGAAAAGCATGAAAAAGATCTTGTTTGCAGGCGCGGAAGCGATGCCGTTTGCGGCAACGGGCGGTCTTGGCGACGTGCTCGGCTCACTCCCCGCGGCTCTCGCGGCAACCGAAAAGGCCGACGTGCGCGTGGTACTCCCGCTCTACGGCGCGGTTTCCGAGGAATGGCGCAGACAAATGAAGCAGGAGGCGGTGTTCTACGTCAAGCTGGCATGGCGCGAGCAGTATTGCGGCGTTTACAGCCTGCAAAAGAGCGGCGTCACCTATTATTTTATCGACAACGAATATTATTTCAAGCGTCCCGCGCTCTACGGCTTCTACGATGACGGCGAGCGCTACGCATACTACTGCATGGCGGTCATGGAGCTCATGGTGCGTCTGGATTTTTATCCCGATATTCTCCACGCCCACGATTGGCAGGCGGCACTCACGGTGGTTTATCTCAACTGTCTCTACCGTCGCCGTCCCGGCTTTGAGAACATCCGCACGGTGTTCACCATCCACAACATCGAATATCAGGGCAAGTACGATTTCTCGATCCTGGGCGACGTTTTCTCGCTTGGCGAGAACGAGCACACGCTCATGGAGCATAGCGGCTGCATCAATCTCATGAAGGCGGCGATTGAGTGCGCCGACCGCGTGACAACGGTCAGCCCGCGCTACGCCGAGGAGATCCGCACCGCCGAGTATGCCCACGGGCTCGAGGGCTGCCTCAATGCGGCGGCAGGCAAGCTTTGCGGCATTCTCAACGGCATCGACTACGATTACTACAACCCCAAAACCGACAAGGTGATCGCTTCGCGCTTCACCACGCGCAGCATGGGCGGCAAGACCGAGAACAAGCGTGCGCTTCAGCGCGAGACCGGACTCCCCGAGCGCGATGACGTGCCGATGCTGGCGGTTATCTCGCGTCTGGCGGCACACAAGGGGCTTGACCTCGTTGCGGGCTGCATTTACGATATTGTCCTGCACAACGACGTCCAGCTCGTGGTGCTCGGCAAGGGCGAGGCACATTACGAGCAGTTCTTCGTTGATCTGCAAAACAGCTTCCCCGACAAGGTGCGTGCGCTGATCACCTACGATCGCGATCTTTCCAAGCGCATCTACGCCGCCACCGACATTTTCCTCATGCCCTCGAGAAGCGAGCCCTGCGGACTTTCGCAGATGATCGCCTCGCGCTACGGTGCGATCCCGGTGGTGCGTGAAACAGGTGGTCTGTTCGATTCGATCAAGCCCTATTGGGAAAAGGGCAAAACAATCCACGGCAACGGCTTTACCTTTGCAAATTACTCGGCAGACGAGCTGGGAGAGCGCACCCGCGCGGCTCTCGCGCTCTGGCAGGATGCCGACAAGCGGAAGCGACTGGTCACCAAGATCATGAAAACCGACTTTTCATGGGACGCCTCGGCAGAGCGCTATATCGAGCTCTACGAGGGGCTGTGACCGCGGGCATGTATTTCGTCTATATCCTGACAAATCGTACCGATAAAGTGATGTATATTGGCGTTACAAACAATTTGGAGCGCCGCATGCAAGAGCATCGTGGGGAAATGATACGGGGGTTTACACAGAGGTATCATGTGCATAAGCTTGTGTACTATGAGTCATACTCCAATCCATACGATGCCATTGAACGGGAAAAAGAACTCAAAGGCTGGCGTCGCGATCGGAAAAACAAATTGGTGGAAACCACGAACCCGTCATGGAAGGATCTTTCCTTGCTATGAACAGAAGATGTGACCATTTTTCCGATTTCGCAATTATTTCACCGTTTCCTTTCCACGGGTCATCCTGAGGGTGCGAAGCCCCGAAGGATCTTGAATCTTTGATAAAAAACTTCAAGATTCTTCGCACGCTACGCGGCTCAGAATGACTCTGGAAGGTAGTAGGGATGAAGTAAGGTGGTAGAACGAGCAAAAAACATTCTCGGATACGCACCATTATTATTCCTACGCCCCCTCTCCGGGTCATTCTGAGCGTACGAAGTCGCGAAGAATCTTCTAACTTCGGAAAAAACATGCAGAGCGTTTCCGCATAACGCTCAAAAGATCCTGTATTGTATCTCCCACGGAGAACTTAAGGCCTTTGTCTTTCCCAAAACAGAATTATAATAGTAACCAATCCACGGAGGAATAAACCAATGAATTACCAACCCAACAGCGCAGAAGTCAAGAGCGAGCTTGAGGGGGTACTGCAGCGCCATTTCGGCTGCAGTGCCGCCGAGGCGTCGCGCGAGCAGATGTATAAGGCTGCTGCCATCACCGTTCGCAATCTGCTCAGCGATAAGCGTTCCGCTTACAAAAAGAAGGTCAACAAGGCAGGCGCCAAGCGCGTGTACTACATGTGCATGGAATTTTTGCTCGGTCGCTCGCTCAAGACCAACCTTTGCAATCTCGGTCTTGCCAAGGCATACGAGAAGGCATTGAATCAGCTCGGCTTCAAGCTGGATGATCTTTACGAATGTGAGCCCGATGCGGGTCTGGGCAACGGCGGTCTGGGTCGCCTTGCCGCCTGCTTTATGGACTCGCTCTCCTCGCTCGATTACCCCGCAACCGGATTTTCGATCTGCTATGAGTACGGTCTGTTCAAGCAGATGATCGTGGACGGCATGCAGGTGGAGCTCCCCGACGTATGGCTCCCCGGCGGCGAGGTTTGGCTCGTTCCGCGCACCGACCGCATCTATAAGGTTCGCTTTGGCGGTCATATCAAGGAAAATTGGAAGAACGGCCACTGCGAGATCCTTTACGAGAACGCAGAGGAAATCGAGGCTGTGCCCTACGATATGATGATCTCGGGCGCCGACAGCTCGGCGGTCAGCCAGCTGCGTCTTTGGAAGGCACGCGACATTCAGAACTTCAACATGGGTCTGTTCACGCAGGGTCAGTACACCCGCGCACTCGAGGAAAGCACCAACGCCGAGATCATCTCCAAGGTGCTCTATCCCTCGGATAACCACACCGAGGGCAAGCTGCTCCGTCTCTCGCAGCAGTATTTCCTCGTTTCGGCTTCGGTGCAGAGCATTATCCGCGACCACATGGCGGTCTACGGAACGCTCGAGAACCTGCCCGATAAGGTGTCGATCCACATCAACGACACCCACCCCGCGCTCTGCGTTCCCGAGCTGATGAGAATTCTCATCGACGATTATTTCTTCTCCTGGGACAAGGCGTGGGATATCGTCACCCGCACCGTTTCCTACACCAATCACACGGTTATGCCCGAGGCGCTCGAGACCTGGAACGAGGACCTCTTTGCGCTCAAGCTACCGCGTATTCACATGATCGTCAAGGAGATCAACGAGCGCTTCTGCCGCGCGGCATGGGAGGCGTTCCCTGGCAACTGGGGCATCATCTCCAAGCTCGCCGTGATCGGCTACGGTCAGGTGCGCATGGCAAACCTCTCGGTGATCGCATCGCACACCGTCAACGGCGTGTCCAAGCTCCATTCGGGCATTCTCAAGGAATCCACCTTCAAGGATTTCTACCGCATGTATCCCGAGAAATTCGATAACGTCACCAACGGTATTGCACATCGCCGCTGGCTCTGCTACTCCAACCCGGGGCTCGCGTCGCTGATCGACGATTGCATTGGCACCGACTATCGCCATCGCCCCGAGGAGCTTGCACAGCTCGCGAAATTTGCCGACGATGCAGCGGTGCTCGACCGTTTGCGCGGCATCAAGCACGATAACAAGATCCGCTTTGCAAAGCTGCTCTACGATAAAACCGGCAAGCGCATCGACACCCACTCGGTGTTCGACGTGCAGATCAAGCGTTTGCACGAGTACAAGCGTCAGCTGCTCAACGCACTCAATATCATCAGCCTCTATCTCGACCTCAAGGAGAATCCCGATCTCGATATCCAGCCCCAAACCTTTATCTTCGGAGCAAAGGCGGCACCGGGATACGCGATGGCAAAGCGCATCATCAAGCTGCTTTGCATGATCGGCAAGGATATCGAGCAGAACCCCCGCATTCGCGAGAAGCTCAACGTGGTGTTCCTGGAGAACTACTGCGTGAGCATGGCAGAGGCGCTCATTCCCTCCGCCGAGATCAGCGAGCAGATCTCGCTGGCAGGTAAGGAGGCGAGCGGAACCGGCTGCATGAAGCTCATGATCAACGGCGCGCTCACCATCGGCACGCTCGACGGCGCAAACGTCGAGATGCAGGCGGCGGCAGGCAAGGAGAACATGTTTATCTTCGGTCTGACCGCAAACGAGGTCGAGCAGCTCTGGCTCTCGGGCTACCGTTCGGCTGCTTATTACAGCGCAAACGAGAAGCTGGCACGTGTGGTCAACTTCCTCAACGTCGGCTTTGCGGGCGAGTCGTTTGCCGACATCGCAAGCTACCTGCTCGGCGGACAGGGCATTGCCGATCCCTATATGTGCATGGCGGATTTCGAGTCCTACCGCTCCACGCACGAGGCAATGATCGAGGCATATCAGGATAAGACCAGATGGAACCGCATGTCGCTGTGCAACATCGCGGCGGCAGGTCACTTTGCGGCAGACCGCTCGGTCGAGGAATACGCACAGCGCATCTGGAACCTAAAAAAGGTGAAATAAAACACGGATTACAGACCAAACACCCTGTTTTGACCGTCTGTGAAAAGTTTTGCTCAAGCTTTTTCAAAAGCTTGCGAGGTGGAGGGCGAGAAGCCCTCCTCGCCCTCCGCAGAGGGCGAAATCCCCTCTACGGCGTTTCTTTTTGTGAACTTTTTCTTTGCGCCTCTTTCCTGCAAAGAAAAAGTGGAGTAACAGATGGGTGCCGACTAACGAACTGTGGTTTTCTTCGGTAGAGTTTGTCGGCGCTCGTTCCCTGAAAAATACATCAAAGAGGAGAAAAATCATGTTCAAGAAATTAGGACTTCAGCTCTACACTGTTCGCGATTATCTGGGTGACGCGTCGCTCGCGGACTACACCTTTGCACGTCTTGCCGAGATGGGCTACACCGAGGGTCAGACCGCAGGCTCCACCTTTGACAACAAGCTCTTTGGCGAGCTGGCGGCAAAGCATGGCATCAAGATCGTTGGCACGCATTACGGTTATAACAAAATTCTGGAGCAGCCCGAGGAAACGATGGAGCTGCACAGAATGTGGGGCACCACCAATGTGGGTATCGGCGGCATGCCGCGCGAGGCACGCCTGGGCGGCATCGACGGGCTGAAGAAATTTGTGCTCGACTATAACCGCGCTGCCGAGCTCTACGCAAAGCACGGATTTAAGCTCACCTACCACAACCACAACTACGAGTTCACGCGCATCGACGGCAAAAAGACCATGATGGACGTGCTTGCAGAGGGCCTTGACCCCGCAACCGTTTCCTTCGTGCTCGACACCTGCTGGGTTGCAGCGGGCGGCGGTGACGTCAACGCGTGGATGCGTAAGCTCGCAGGCAGAATCGACATTCTCCACCTCAAGGACCTCATGATCCGCCGCGACGATGCAGGCACTCTGATCCCGCGTCCCACCGAGATCGGCAACGGAAACCTGGATTGGGACAGCATCATGAAGACTGCCGAGGAGATCGGCGTGAAGCACTACGTGGTCGAGCAGGACGACGGCTTCGACGGCAATGCCTTCAACAGCCTCGCCCAGAGCGCAGAATTCTTGAAAAAATACCAGAACTGAACACCAAAACGGGGCATGCACCGCACGCCCCGTTTTTCCAAAAAGACAAATCTTGCTTGAGGATTGATGTACTATGCTACCAAAACACCACACCGCGTTGGAGGCGGGAACGAAAATCGAGATCAGGAAAACCTGCAACGGCGAGGACGTCACAGGGCTTGGTGCCTTTGAAAAGGGCAATGTCCTTGTGCTCGAGGCACGCGTGCCGCGCAGAATGGGCATCTCTGCCGTGGTCCTGCGCATCGCGCCCGACGGCGGCGAGGATCGCGACCTGCCCTTTGCCTTTTGCGAGCGGCGGGGCGGTGACGATTTCTACGCCCTTGAGCTCTCCACCTCCGCGCTTTGCGGCAAGGACCCGCACGGGCTCTTTTATTATGAATATCTCTTTTTGCGCGGTGAGGATACGCTGTTCTCCGGCAGCGTCAACAACGTCGATTTCACGCTCTCCGAACGCTCGGACGTGCGCTTCCGTCTGCTTGTCACGGTCAAAGGCTTTCGGACCCCTGCATGGTTTGCGGGCGGCGTGATGTACCACGTCTTTCTCGACCGCTTCTGCCGCGGAGCAGGACACGCCGAGCTGCGCCGAGGGGCTGTGATCGACGGCGATTGGGAGAGCGGCATTCCGCAGTACCCCGAGCAGGTGGGCGACCCTTTGGCAAACAACGTCTTTTTCGGCGGCAACCTCTGGGGCGTTGCCGAGCAGCTTGACTATTTGCAAGGTCTTGGGGTGACGGTGCTCTACCTCTCTCCGATTTTTGAAGCGGCATCCAACCATCGCTACGATACCGCCGACTACGAGCGCATCGACGCTCTGCTCGGTGGTGAGGAGGCGTTCGACCACCTCATCCGCGAGGCGCACGCGCGCGGCATTCGCGTCATTCTCGACGGCGTATTCAACCACACGGGTGACGATAGCCGCTATTTCAACCGTCGCGGCAATTACCCCACGGTGGGCGCGTATCAGTCAGAGGAGTCGCCCTATGCCGATTGGTTCAGCTTCAAGAGCTTTCCCGATGACTACGAATCCTGGTGGGGCATTGAGATCATGCCGCGCCTCAACCATGCCGACCGCGCCTGCCGCCGCTATTTCACGGGACCCGACGGAATCGCCGCGAAATGGCTCCGTCGCGGTGCCGACGGCTGGCGTCTTGACGTTGCCGACGAGCTTTCGGATGCCTTTCTCGACGAATTCCACGATACCGTTAAGCGCGAAACGGGCGGCGAGGGGCTCCTGATCGGTGAGGTTTGGGAAAACGCCGCCGACAAGATCGCCTACGGCAAGCGTCGCCGCTATTTTCGCGGTGAGCAGCTCGACAGCGTGATGAATTATCCCTTCCGCAACGCGGTGCTTGCGCTTCTGCTCGATCGCGACGCCGAAACCTTTTACAATGTTCTAACCGAAATCTATGCCTCCTATCCCGTCACGGTCTCGCACAGCCTGATGAATCTGCTCGGCACGCATGACACCGAGCGCATTCTCACCGTTCTGGGCGACCCGTCGCGCGGCGAGGGACTTTCCAACCGTGCGCTCGCAGAGAAGCGGCTCGCTCCCGCCGACCGTGCGCGCGCGATCGAGCAGCTCAAGCTCGCGTCGGTCCTGCAATTCACGGTCTACGGCGTGCCGTCGGTCTACTATGGCGACGAAGCGGGCGTGGAGGGCTATCACGATCCCTTCTGCCGCTTGCCCTACCCGTGGGGACGCGAGGACGCCGACCTTCAAGCGCATTATCGCATGCTCGGTGATCTCCGCCGCCGTCATCCCGCCTTAGCAGTCGGGGCATTCCGATTCCTTTGGCATGACGCGCGCGCCTTCGTCTTTGAGCGTGCCGACCAAACGAGCGGCGACCGCGTTCTCGTGACTGTCAATCTCCACGACCACCCGATCTCGCTCCCGTGCCTGTCCTCTCCGCTCCCATCCAACGCCTATCGGATTGTGGAGGGAGAATGAAGGGTTTTTTTCGCAGGGGAAACTTTTTGAAAAAAGTTTCCCCTGCACCCCTTCAAAAACTTTCCGAAAGGTGGATCGAGGCGTTAAGGGGATGCCTTTTGACTCCGGGCGTAGGTGCTGCCGTATGCGTTTTGGGACCGCCACCCAAAACGCACTCCCGAAAAAGCTACTTTTCCGTGGGACCGTGCGAAAAAACTTTTGCAACCGTTTTTCCTTGTTATGTTAACAAAGCCTATATGAGAGAAGTTTTCCCCACACCCCTTCAAGAGCTTTCCCGAAGGTGTATCAAGGTGTCAAGGGGAAGTTTTCTGACTCAAGATACAGGTACTGCCGATAGGCGGCGCGACGTCAGGCACTTGTGCCCTGCGTCGGTAGCAACGGAACGTTGCGATGGGACCACCAAGACCCTGCCGGCACTCCCGAAAGGGGCTCAAGGTGTCAAGAGGGGGCTTTCTCCCCCCTGCATCTCTCAACCCCTCAATCGACTCCGCCTTGCCGCACACCTTGTGCAAGCGCGACAAGAATGGGTCCATGCTCGCCTGCGGCTCACCGCTGCGCCTGATTGTCGCGCGCGGAGAACGGTTGAAGCGTAGGGGGCATACAAATGTGCACCCTAAATTCCTCTTTGGAAGGTTTTTGAAGAGGGGGTTCGGGGGAGGGACTTTTGCAAAAGTCCCTTCCCCGTGAAAATTCACTTTTTCGGGAGAGCAGTCAGGGTCTTGGCGGCGCCTGACTGCTATTGGGAATACCTGTGCCTTGAGATAATAAGCCTTCCATGACACAATAAAAAATGCTGAAAGGTTTTGAGGAGGGGGTTCGGGGGAGGGACTTTTGCAAAAGTCCCTTCCCCGTGAAAAATCCCTTCCCTATTAAACCATCTCGCCCTTGCCGATGAAGAAGGGCATGGTTTGGTGACCCGAGAGGGTGCGATCGTCCTTAATGACGGCGTTTTTATCGGTGATCACGCAGTTGAGCGAGACGTTTGCGCCAACGTAGGTATCCTGCAGGAGAATGCAGTTTTTCACCACGGTGCCCTTTCCGATATGCACGTTACGGAACAGGATGCAGTTTTCAACCTCACCCTCGATCACGCAACCGTCGGCAACCAGGCTGTTTTTCACCTTTGCGGATGCCGTGTATTTCACGGGAGCGCTGTTGCGCACCTTGGTGTAGATATGGCGCTCGGCGTGACCGAACAGGTCGCGGCGTGCCTTGGCTCCGAGCAGCTGCATGGAGGTGTCGAAATAGCCCTCGAGCGAGGTGATCTGCGAATACCAGCCGTCGAAGGGATATGCACGGATGACTCTGTTTTTGAGATTCTTTGCGATCACGTCGCGGTGGAAGCTCTTGTGTCCGCGAGCGAGCGCCTCGCTCACGATGTTTTGCAGGTCGGTGCGTGCGATCACCATGATGTTGGTACTGATCACGTTGTTCTCGGCATCGGGAACGAAGTCCACCAGATCGGTGATGCGGTTGTCACCGTCAACCTTGAGCACGATCGCGGGCTTATCAAACTTCTGCACCGACGGGTCCACCTTTTTGGTGACGATGGTCATGTAGGCACCCGACGCCACGTGAGCCTCCAGCACGGCACCGAGGTCGATGTTGAGCACGGTATCGCAATCCGAGAGCACGATATAATCGGTGCCGCAGCGGTTGATGAAGTTGACCGCGCCCATGAGTGCCTCGAGGCGGTTCTCATAGAGCTTGTTTGCCGCGATGTTCTCGTAGGCGGCAACGTAGGGAGGCAGAATCTTGATACCGCCCGAGCGGCGTGCCAGATCCCAGTCCTTGCCGTTGCCCACGTGATCCATGAGCGACTGATAGTTGTAGTGCGTGATGATACCGACGTTGGTGATATCCGAGTTGACCATATTGGAAAGCGCAAAGTCGACCAGGCGATAGCGGCATCCGAACGGGATGCTTGCCATGGTGCGACGGCGGGTCATTTCAGGAATACTCTGATCGTGAATATTAGAAAAAATCAATCCTGCTGCAGTCATGTTGCCGTCCTCCTTAAAGCTCCGAAATCATGGCACCGGCTTCGATCTTTGCGCCTGCGGGCACCAAAACGTCGGCGCCGAGCACGGCAATTCCCTCTGCCGTTTTGCGGTCCTCGCCAACCATTGCCGCCTCGCCAACCGTTACGTTGGCGTCGAGGATCGCGTAGCGCACAACCGCGCCCTTCTTGATGCAAACGTCGTTCATCACGACGCTATCCTCCACGATCGCGCCCTCCTCGACCGTTACGTTCGGTCCGAGCACGCTGTTCTTCACGGTTCCGAGGATCTCGTCACCAGCCGTGAGCGAGGAGTTGACCACAACGGCGTCCGAGCCGATAAACTGCGGTGCCTCGGCGCCGTGACGGCTGTAAATGCGCCAGCTCTCGTCGAGCATCGAGAATACGGGACGCTCGCCCAGGAGGTCCATGTTTGCCTCCCACAGAGAGGAGATCGTTCCAACGTCCTTCCAATAGCCCTCAAAGGAATATGCCATCATGCGCTCGCCAGCCGCAAGCATCGCGGGGATGATATTCTTTCCAAAATCGTTGGAGGATGCGGGATCCTTGCTGTCTGCCTCGAGGTAGCTCTGCAGCTTATCCTTGGTGAAAATGTAGATACCCATCGACGCCTTGGTGCTGTCGGGATTCTTGGGCTTCTCGCTGAACTTGTAGATGCTGCCGTCCTCATGGGTGCTCATGATACCGAAGCGGCTTGCCTCCTCGATCGGAACGTCGATCACGGCGATGGTGCAATCTGCGCCCGTCTTTTTGTGTGCGGCGAGCATCTTTGCATAATCCATCTTATAGATATGGTCACCCGAGAGAATGAGCACGTATTTCGCATCGTAGCGGTTGATGAACTCCATGTTCTGCCAGATGGCGTTTGCGGTGCCCTTATACCAATCGGCGCCCGTGTTTGCCTGATAGGGGGGCAGAATCTTGACGCCGCCAAAGGTACGGTCAAGGTCCCAGGGCAGACCGTTGCCGATATAGTCGTTGAGGAGTAGGGGCTGATACTGCGTCAGCACTCCGACGGTGTCGAGTCCCGAGTTGATGCAGTTGGAAAGAGGAAAGTCGATGATGCGGTACTTACCGCCAAAGGAAACCGCGGGCTTTGCCGTTTTCTGCGTGAGGGCGTAGAGACGGCTTCCCTGACCGCCTGCAAGCAGCATGGCAACGCATTCTTTTTTCTTGAACATAGCCTTGTAAAACCTCCTGATATATGTGAAATCAAATAGAACTTAAAAATTGGGGTTGCGCGGAGAACCATTGAACGATGCGGACGCATGCAATGAGCGTCGTCAATTCCTCTCCGGGAAAGTTTTTGAAGGGGGTGTGCGTGGGGAAAACTTCTTGCAAGAAGTTTTCCCCACACCCCTTTCAAGAACCTTCTCAAAGGGGAATCGAGGTGTCAAGGGGCGTTTTTTATTTCGAGGCAAAGGTGCTTTTTTCGGGAGAGCAGTCAGGGTCTTGGCGGCGCCTGACTGCTATTGGGAATACCTGTGCCTTGAGATAATAAGCCTTCCATGACACAATAAAAAATGCTGAAAGGTTTTGAGGAGGGGGTTCGGGGGAGGGACTTTTGCAAAAGTCCCTTCCCCGTGAAAACCCGCACTCCCTGAAAACCCCGCCACCCAAAACGCTCTCCCGAAATTGCGCAAGCGCGACGAGAATGGGTCCATGCTCGCCTGCGGCTTACAGCTGCGCCTGATCGTCGCGCGCGGGGAACGGTTGAACAGTGTGGGGGCATACAAATGTGCGCCTTAAAAACCTGCTGAAAAGTTTTTGAAGGGGGTGCGGGGGAAAGCTTTTTTCCAAAAAGTTTCCCCCGCATAACCCTTAAACTCTCTTAAATACCAATCCCGAGAGAGGGGGGAGCTTGATGCGGATTGCGTGAGGCAGACCGCAGAGGGTGGCGGGAGCCGTTGGGCGGAGCCCACGGTTCTCGATGCCGTTGCCGCCGAAGCGAGCGGCGTCGGTATTGATCAGCTCGACGTAGTTTCCCTTTTCGGAAACGGCGAGCAGGAATTCGTCATAGCCTGTGGGTGCAAGGTTGAGCACAACGGTGAGCTCGGTGCCGTCCTTGGCGCGTCGGCGGTAGGAAAGGATCCGCTGCGCCGCGTTTGTAAGGTCGGTGGGAGCAAAGCCTGCGGGATCGCGGTCGAGCTCCCAGAGCGCGGGCTCGGAAAGATAGAGATGATTGAGCTCTGCCGCAAGCAGCTGCAGCGCGGCGTGCTTTTCGTAGTCAAGCAGGAACCACTCCACCTCACCGTCATAGCGCCATTCGCAGAACTGTCCGATCTCGCAGCCCATAAAGAGCAGCTTTTTGCCGGGGTGCGTCATCATATAGGCAAGGTAGGTGCGCGCGCCCGCAAACTTTTCCTCATAGCTGCCGGGGTTGCGGTCGAGGAGTGAGCGCTTGCCGTGCACAACCTCGTCGTGCGAGATCGGCAGGATATATCGCTCGTCAAAGGCATAGTCAAACGAAAAGGTGAGCTCCCTGTGCGCAAAGCCGCGCTCACGCGTGGTCTTTTTCCAATAGGAGAGCGAATCGTTCATCCAGCCCATGTTCCACTTAAACGTGAACCCAAGCCCGCCCTCGCCGTCGGTGAGGCGCTCGCGCGCCGCCGATTCCTCGGCGATCAGCATCACGTCGGGGTATTGCTCGGCGGTGATGCGGTTGAGCGTTCGGAAGAACTCTGCCGCGTCGGGGTCGGTGGTGCCGCCGCAGGAATTGGGCGTCCACTGTCCGCTCGCGCGGTCGAAATCAAGGTATAGCATCGAGGCAACCGCGTCAACGCGCAAGCCGTCGAGATGAAAGGTCTCAATCCAATAGACCGCACTCGAGAGCAGAAAGCTGCGCACCTCGGGTCGACCGAGATCAAAGCAGCGCGTGCCCCAGGTGGGATGCTCCATGCGATGCGGCAGCGCATACTCGAACAGCGGCTGACCGTCGAACTCGCAAAGCCCGTGCGCGTCCTTCGGAAAATGCGCGGGGACCCAATCGAGGATCACACCGATCCCCGCCTCATGCAGGGTGTCGACCAGCTCCATGAGCTGCTCGGGCGATCCGTAGCGCGCGGTGGGGGCAAAATAGCCCGACACCTGATAGCCCCAGGAGCCGTCGAAGGGATGCTCGGCAAGCGGCATCAGCTCCACGTGGGTGTAGCCCATCTGCTTGACGTAATGCACAAGCTCGGCACCGAGCTCGGCGTAGGAATAGGGTCTGCCGTCGGCATGCCGCCTCCAGGAGCCTGCGTGAACCTCGTAGATATTGATCGGCTGCTCCGCCGCACGCTCGCGCGTGAATTTTCCACGGCGGTAGCGCATCCAGCCCGCATCGCGCCAGGCGTGCGCATCACGCGATCGGATCACCGACGCGGTGTTGGGCGGTGCCTCGGCGGCACGTGCAAAGGGGTCTGCCTTCTCAAGCCGTCGGCTCCCGTTGCGGATGCAGAATTTATAAAAGCTGCCGTCGCACACAGCCGACGAATCGACCGACACCTCCCAAGCTCCCTGCCCATCGACAGGCACGAGCGGTGTGGCGGTGTCGTCCCATGCGTTGAAATCGCCGATGACCGAAACAAATTCGGCATGCGGCGCCCAGACGCGAAAGAGTGCGCAGTCACCATCGCGGTGAAAGCCCAGATATTCGTAGGCACGGGCATCGCTGCCACTGTGGAACGCCTGCGCTCGGGAACGTCCGTTTTCGTTGGTGTCTTGCTCCGCGACGCGTTTTTGCTGCGTTTCCGCAACAAGAGGCGCTGCTTTCTTCACGGGGACCTTGCTCCTTTCCGAGTCGGTTTTGAAAAGCGGCAAAGTCCGTTTGAGAAAGGAAACGCCGATTTTGAAACTCTTACATATAGTATTATATCACTCCCCTCAAAATAATCAAGGGGGATTCTTTTAATTTTGGGAGTTCCGCCTAAAATTACGGCAAAATCACAACGCCCGCACCAACTTTTTGAATGCAAAAAAAGCTTTTGCGTCGATTTTTCGCGTTTTGAAAGTGCCTTTTTGACGCCTTGATTTTTGGGAACTTGAAAATTGACCAAATATCCGATCCGATCTTTGTTCAATATAATGAAGATAAAAATTTCTCATTGTAATTTTATCACAAAAATAAATACCTGTCAATGTGCACTCTGCACAAATGTCAAAGACTTCGCTCATTTTTTGTGCAATTTATCGGTGAGAGAGGGGGATCTTGCAGGGGGAACTTCTTGAAAGAAGTTCCCCCTGCACCCCTTCAAGAACTTTCCCGAAGTTGTGTAAAGGTGTCAAGGGGATGTCTTGATCCACCTTCGGGAAAGTTTTTGAAAGATGTCGGAAAACCGAACGCCGGACGCAGGCGACGCATTCTCTGGCTTCGAACAGCAACGGAACGTTGCGATGGGGACCCCACCCTGCCGCCTTTCCCCAAAAAGGAACCTTTTTGCTGGAACAATACAAAAGTTTTTCGCATCATTCCACGAAAAAGTGTCCTGTTCGGGAGTGCGTTTTGGGTGTGCGGTAAACGCAACGTTCCGTTGCTATCGACGC
>CAJKPX010000056.1 GCA_905201895.1 uncultured Eubacteriales bacterium
GCGACCCCGTGCGTCTGCGTGCCGCATTTTTTGCGGTGACCGACGCTATCCGCAATTCCGATTTTTCACCCTGCATGGTGCTCGACGGCACGCGCCCGATCGAATACGCCTTCGTAGAGCTGACGCAGTACGGTGCGCCCCTTGAGGTTGAGCACTATGAGAGCGCGGGTCAGCTTCTCGACGCCTTTTTCCGCACACGTGACCGTGAGCAGCACGTCAAGCAGCGTGCCGCCGATATTTTGCGTATTCTCACCAATGCCGACGCACGTATCCGCAAAAAGCTCACGCTTCAGCGCACCGAGCTTGCCGATTGCGAGCGAGGCGAGGAATACAAGCGCTTTGCCGATCTGATCACGGCAAACCTCTATCAGCTCTCGCGCGGTATGACGCGGGTGGAGCTGATCGACTACGAGGACTACCGCGAGGACGGAACCTTTGGCACGGCAGTGATCACGCTCGACAGCCGACTTTCTCCCGCCGCAAACGCGCAGCGCTACTACAAGCGCTACAACAAATCCAAGACCGCACGGGTCGAGCTGACGCGACAGATCGAGCTTGGTGAAGCCGAGCTTGCCTACATTGATTCGGTGTTTGACGCGCTCGCGCACGCCGAAACCGCCGCCGACCTTGCCGAAATTCGCGACGAGCTCTACCGCTCGGGATATGCGTCGCGCATGAAGAATTATGCGCTTTCGCGCAAGCCGACCACGCCCACCGTGGCGCGTTTTCGCACAACGGGTGGCTTTTTGGTGCTCTGCGGCAAGAACAACGTGCAAAACGAATACATCACGCACAAGCTGGCGGCAAAGACCGACTATTGGTTCCACGTCAAGAACCTTCCCGGCTCGCACACCGTGATGGTTTGTGACGGCGTGGAGCCCGACGTGCGCGACTTCACCGACGCCGCCGAGATCGCTGCCTATTTCTCCAAGGGGGCGGACGGCACGAACGTGGAGGTCGACTACACCCTTGTACGCAACGTGAAAAAGCCTGCGGGCTCCAAGCCCGGCTTTGTGATCTACCACACCAATTGGTCCTGCGTGGTCACGCCGAATGAGGCGCGTGTGCAGGCAATGCGTGAGAAGAAATAAGCAACGAATGCTCTGAAAACGAGGTATGAAGCATGAAATACGATATTCTTGTAGTCGGCGGAGGACCTGCCGGCATGACGGCTGCGATCTATGCCGCACGCGCGGGGCGCAGTGTTCTGCTTTTGGAGGGCGGCTCCTTCGGCGGGCAGATCGTCAATTCGCAGCTTGTGGAGAATTATCCCGGGACGCCCGATATCGGCGGCTGGGAGCTTGCCGACCGCATGGTCTCGCAGATGCGCGCGGTGGGGGTTGAGACCGCCTCTGCCCGTGTGACGGGGCTCGAAAAGCTGTCGGACGGTGGCTTTTCGGTACGCACCGACCGCGGGGAGGGATATGCCGCGTGTGCCGTCATTCTTGCCACGGGTGTTGGGCATCGCAAGCTGGGGGTCCCCGGCGAGGAGGCTCTGATCGGGCGCGGTGTGTCGTTCTGTGCGACCTGCGACGGCATGTTTTTCCGCCGCCGTGAGGTTGCGGTTGTGGGTGGTGGCAATACTGCCGTGCAGGATGCTTTGGTGCTTGCCGAGTTCTGCTCAAGGGTGTATCTGATCCACCGCCGCGACGGTTTTCGCGCGGAGGAGCGCCTGATGGAGCGCCTGCGTCAAAATGAGCGGATCGAGCTGCTCACCGATACGGTTGTAACCGCTATGCAGGGGGAGCAAAGGCTTGAATCGCTCACGTTGCGCAACGTCAAAATGGGGGAGGAGCGCGACCTGACGGTTGCAGGCGTGTTTGAAGCGATTGGCAATCTGCCGCAAAACGCCGCCTTTGCCGATCTTGTTGAGCTGGATGCCGACGGCTATATCGTCACCGACCGCGATTGCCGTACCTCCTGTGCAGGCATCTTCGCCGCAGGGGACTGCTGCCAAAAGACCGTTCGTCAGCTCACCACCGCCACCGCCGACGGCACCGTTGCCGCCCTTTCCGCCGTGGATTGGGTGAGGTAAGATAGTTTTTTATGGGGGAAGGGGAGAACTTCTTGCAAGAAGTTCTCCCCTTCCCCCATGCCCCCATCCTCTTTCAAGAACCTTTTGAAGAAGGGGATTATTGGTTTATGAGATTGGATCGCCGCAGTTTTCATTTTGCGGAGGCAGCATTTCTTTGACAAATGTTTGATTATTTACTGTGGTGAATCCATCAAATGTGATAGCCTAAAGACTCCAACGTAAAAATCATAAAATAAAGAAGTGCTTCGTCGAAGGAAACATTTTCCTTTTCCATAACGATGCTTATGAGCCGTTCTTTATCCTTGCTCAACTTGATTTTAACAATTGGATTCTCTAACTTTTCTCGCTCTCCATCCGGGTCAGCGTGTCCCCACAACGAGACAGCCATGCCAGCCCATCCGGTTGCGAGTATCGTTACACAATTCTTTTGAGTGATTGTGGAAAGCAATGCCTTATCGGATGTTAAGTTTTTCTTTCTCATAATCTTACTTAACATATCCTGAGCATCGGTTTCTTCGGTGAAATTGACAGTAATGACAGGAGCTTTTCTTTTTTGAGGAATACCTTGCCCTAGAAAAACTATTTTGAAAATTTCCAGTTTTGTATCGCCGTCAAAATCTTGAAGATTTTGGTATTCATACATTTTCCAATCTTCAACTATGTTGACCCAATTAGGGTGATAACGATTGACTAACAAAAGTTTACCAATTTCCAATGCAGATTCGGTAGCTTGTATTAATTCGTTCCACTTGGAAAAGCCCGCTAACAAAGCTATGATGTGTTGAGCATTCATTAATGTAAACGAATCATCTTCATTAATATCAAAATCGACAATTATACCATCAATATCTTGAAAATATTTAGGGTTATATTCATAGACTCCTTCAGCCTCATTAAATGCTCTTGTTTTGTAGTCCTTCATAAAGTTCTTGGACTGCTGCTTGAAAAACTCAATGGTTGCCATAATAATATTTCTCCTTATTAATCGAGCCTATTGCCTGATATAAAAAATGCGTTCGTAAACTTTTTCGACAATAAACCCTAGATAAAGATTTTATTATCATGTAATGGCTGATTAAAAATCTTTGCACGAACGAGCACGCTTGCCAAAAGCGTTAATTTATTATATCACACTGGCAACCATAAAACAACATCTTTTTGTAAATTTTTATTCCTTGAACGATTGAACCCTTGAACGATACAAAATGCGCCACTTCTGTCTTGCCGGGGCAGAGGATGTCGGATTTATCATTCATTAAGGGAAAAGCACTCTCAAAGCTGCCGAAATAATCGGTAAAAGCATAAGGATGTGCCGATTTTTGCATATAAAACAAAATTCAATAGACGAAACTGTATCGACTATGGAATTTTTTGGAAAACACATGAGAAGAGGGGCGAAGCCCTTTTAAGAACCTCGCCCTCTCATGCCCCCATCCTCTTTCAAGAACCTTTCAAAGAAGGGCAATGGTGTTTTCTATGATTTGATCGAAGCAGTTTTCGTTTTGCGAAGCCTGCAATTTTTTTGTGTCACTCATTTCACGGTCAGCGCATCGGGCTCCACGCCGTCCAACATGATCTTCATGTCACTCGCGTTCAGCCTGCGTTCGTTCAGCGTGATATTTTCCACGCTGATATTCCGATATGTTGTGGTTGGGATCGTATTTTGCACGTGCAGGGTGGCGCAGTCCGCTCCGAATTTTTCAACCAGCTCCGACGGGCAGTAGATCGCAATGTCCTTGACCGTGACGCTTGAAACGCTTGCATAGCACGGGTCTCCGGGCTTGTGTGCGGCTTGCTCCTCGCTGATGTCGAGGAACGAATACATTTCACGGAAGCGCTTGTTGCTGATGCACAAAGCCTTTGCGATCTCGGTCGGAGCAGACCGATCGTAGCGCTGCTCCTCGCTCTTTTGCATCTGATGCTTTGTGTAAAAGGGTTCCAGCTCGATACGGATATTCTCAAACGTAATATCGTGTACCTCGGCGGAGTCGCCGTTCTGAATGTCGCATGCAACGCTGCCCGCGCGCAGAATATCGCAATCGCGGAAGGTGATATTCGCATATTCGGGCGCCGCTGTTTCGAGTCCGATCTCGCAGGTTCTGCCCCAATCGCACCAAAGCACGCAATGCTCGATGAGCATATCGCGGTTGCTCTCGCATGCATATCGGTCAATGCCCTTGATCGTGACCGTATCGTCGAAGGAATGCACGAAGCAGCCTCTGACCGTGATGTTCGCGCAGTTTACAATGTCGATGCCGTCGGTGTTATAGCGCCATTGACCGAACACGTTTACGCCGTCGAGCAGGACGTTGAAGCAATGGAACAGATTGACGCACCAGATGGCGGAATTGACCAGCCCCACGCCATCAATGCGAAGATTTTTGCAGTCATAGAATTTGACGTTCCCGTTGGCGTATGGCTCGTAGCAATGCTCCGAGAAGCGTTCCTCGCCGCTGTCGTCGAGGATGCCGTTGCCAAAGATATGGATATTTTCGGCATTTTCCGCATAGATGCACCCATAAACGAGCGCATCCTTATCAACGTATACGCTTTCGCCCGAGTGCAGCACGATCTTGCCCGGGAAATGTACGCCCGCGCCGAAATAATGCGTCACGCCTGCGGGATCGGTGCAGGGACGAGGCTTGTTGTGAAAGATATAGAGCAGCCCGTGATAGTCGTCGATCTCAAGCACGTAGCCGCCGTTCTCGGGGATCGTGAACACGATCCTGCCGCCAACCGCGCGCGGCTTGACGCCCTTGGAATAGGGCTTGATCATGATTTTTCCATTCACCGGCTTCGTCAGCGGTTCCACCTCCAGCGTCACCGCCTCGTCTGCGACCAGATTGACGTAGGACACCACCTCGCTCTGCTCCACGGGACGCTGATGTCCGGGCCACCAGGTGTTAAAGGGATATTTCGAGATGCGGCAGGTGTAAACGGGGATCTCCGTGCCGTTCGCAAAAACCTTGTAGTCCGCGGAGCGTTGCACCTCGATCGGAAAGCTTGATTTCATCCATTCGTGACGGAATTCGGAATAAGAAAACATAATGCCTCCTCTGTTTGACAACGTGCGTTTTTATTTGTCCACTCGGTAGAAATAAATTTTCGCCACGCGGCGCTCGGGGATCGTCAGGTGCAAGCCGCGCTCGGCAAGCTCGGCACCGTCAAGTGTAAATTCACCGCCGTCGATATCGGTGAAACGATAGGCTTTTGTGGGATCAACCTTGCGCAGAGGCAGATACGCCTCGGGATAGGGGCTATGCTCTCGCTTGAACACCTGCACCATGCCGTCGCCCTCCTCGGGGCGATTCCATTGAACGGCGCACCACGCGGTGTCATCCTTCACGGGTGAGGTGAGGTGATAGACGTCGCCTGCAAAATATGGACGTACGCGGTGCATTTCCTCACATCTCGCGCGTAGCCATTCCACCTGTCCCTCCTCCTCACCGAAATGCTCGGTGTCGGAATAAGCGTAGGTTGTGGAGAGCCCGGGGGCGTAGGAGCTTCGCATGCGGTAGGTATCGTAGAGTCTGCCGCTGCCCGTGCCTGTATCGGGGAGCCAGAGTGCAAAATTCATATTGTGCAGCTGTGTGATTTCAGGGTTGGGGTCGGCAGGGCACTGTGCATCGCTTCTCCAAAGCGCAAAGCTGCGTTTGGCGGTTTCCATGTCGAGGCGCTTGCCGCCCGAGGCGCAGTTGTCGATAATCAGATGGGGGAAGCGTTCAAGCAGAAGATCCCACAGGCGGTAGAGTCCCATGATATGCTTGATCTCGGTGATGCCGCGACGGTCCTCTGCATCGTTTGCGCGCCAGAAGGGGAGCGGACGGAAATTGAAGTCCTGGCGGTAGCAATCCACGCCGAGCCGCTCGATGATCGCGCAGAGTGCATCTGCAACGTAATCGAACGCCTCGGGATTTCCGAGATTGAGCAGGTGATTTTTGTTGTTTGGATTGACGGGATCGTCGAGCAGAAATTCGGGGTGCTCGGCAACGAGCGGAACCGATTTGCGCACGCGCTCGGGCTCAAACCAGAGCACGAATTTCTTGCCGCTGCCGTGAATCTTCTCTGCCACGTCAACGAGGCCGTTTGGATGCACGAGCGGGCTGATTACCCAATCGCCCACGTGATTTGCCCAGTCGCCCGTGTATTCGTTGCTGGTTGCCCCCGTATCGTGACCGCACCAACCTGCGTCCATCCAATAGAAGTCAAAATCAATGTCGCTCTCCCGAATTCGATCAATCCGATCGAGCACGAGCCGGGACTCGGTGCCGCCCCAGAAGCTGATGCAGAGCGGAAGCTGACCCACGCGAGAGAGGGTGGGGGAATATTCGGCACGGATCATGCGGCGCCACAGATTTTGCGCGTCCTCCACGCTGCCCACGTAGGGGAGAATAACAACCGAGGAGGTGCGGATGCGCTCACCGGGAAGGAGACGGAAATGCGTGTCTTCGATCTTGCTCTGCAGGCGGAAGGAATCCGACTCACGCCAAATGCGGCAATTCCACTGTCCCGTCCAGCCGAGCCCCACGAGGTATCCGCGTCCTGCCTGATGGATGTTGAAGAAGGGGGCGCTGCCGTCGCTCGATCTGCCGCCGATGCTGGAGAACTGCTTGGCAGGCTTGCCCACAAAAAGGAAATTATCGTGATGTGCGCCGCCGTCGACCATGTGCGTCATGAAATCGGTTTCATCCACGTTGGTCGAGCCGTTGGGATTGAGCACGAAGGCATATTGCTCGCGCGAGGGATACCACGGGCTTGCAGCTCTCGGCTCCTCGTGGGAGGCGGGCAGGGCACAGTCGCAGTCCCAAAGCTCGGAGATGATCTCGGTGGCGGTGTCGGACGTATTTTCAAAATAATTGACCCATTCGTAGCTACCGAATGCCGCGCTCTTTTTCGCAACGTTCGTCACACGGAGTCCGTCGGGAAAGCAATATACGGTGGTCCATTCGTTCCCGTTTTGCGTCACCTCAACGGTGTGTGGCAGAGAGCGCGCGTCGCGACCGCCGTAGAGGAACGACAGGCGTGCGTTGTCTTTCAAAAAATCCATCTTTTTTCCTTTCTGCGTGCGACCGAGTGGGTGTTGACCTGCCGATCAGGCAAGCGATCGCAGCGGACAAAACTTTTCGAGTATATTATAGCAAATAAAATTGCGGATTTCTATTGACATTTCACCAAAAAACATGGTATAATCACCAAAAAGGAGGTGCGAAACGTGAAGGATACCAAAAAGAGCGAAAGCCGACTCCATGCGATCCATCCGTTCGACGTGAGTGTGTTTTATGTAGAGCACCTGCTCTCGTCAGGGGAGCGCGCTCCCGAATCGCACGTGCATCCCGAATGCGAGATTTATATCAACCTCTCGGGCGACGTTTCCTTTATGGTTGAGCGCCGCGTTTATCCGATCCTGCCGGGACATATCGTGATCACGCGACCGTTTGAATACCATCATTGCATTTATCACAGCAATGCGCCCCATCAGCATTTCTGGATGCTGTTTTCCGCAAACGGCAACGAGCGTCTTTTTCCGCGCTTTTTCGAGCGTCGCGTGGGGGAGGAGAACCTTCTCACGCTTCCCTCCGACCGCCACCCCGAGCTTTTTGCTCTCTGCCGCGAAATGGCGGAGCAGGAGACCGATGAGCCAACGCGCTACCGTCAGTTCTTCCACCTGATGAGCCTGCTCGATCAGGCATCCGTTTCACATTCAACCGCCGACGCCTATCCGCCCGACGTTGCTCTGGCGCTCGATCGCATCAATCAGCACTATGCCGAGCCGCTCACGGTTTCCGAGCTTGCGCGCGAGGCACACGTCAGCGTCAACACGCTCGAGCGGCATTTTAGCGAGCTTTTGCACATGACCCCCACTGCCTACCTCAAAAAGAAGCGCCTCGGCGTTGCGGCAGAGCTGCTTTGGGAGGGGGCGTCGGTTTCGGAGGCGTGCACCGCGAGCGGATTTTCCGACTATTCCAACTTCATCGCGCTGTTCAAGCGCACCTACGGCATAACGCCGCTCCAATACAAAAAAGGTGACCGCAAGGGCGTGAGTTGATCGACCGTGACTCTCCCGATGCGAGAACCTTTGCTCAATCACGATTTTTGAATGCTTGGTCTGCCCCGTGCGTTCACGGAGCGGAATAGAAAATACGAAACGGAGGACGCAATGACACTCAGCAAGCTGGCACGTTTGGCAAACGTATCGGTCTCGGTGGTCTCCAAGGCCTTTTCGGGCAGGGAGGGAGTCAGCGATACGATGCGTGAGCACGTGTTTGCGGTTGCACGCGAGCACGGATGCTTTCAACAGTTTTACCACGCTCCCTACGATAAGCCTGTGGTTGCCGTGATCATCCCCGAGGCGATCAGCGGCTTTTATATCCGATATATCGAGGTGCTCAAGGCGAGCATGGAGGAGCATCACTTCACCATGCTCCTCTCGATCAGCAATTTCGACCGTCAGCTCGCAAACGAGCTGGTGCGCTACTACACCGAGCACGGAAAGGTGGACGGTCTGTTTCTTGTCGACTCGGCTGACGTGTTGCCCGAGAACAGCACCACCGCCATCGTTTCGCTGGGAAATCATGCCTCGGTCGGCGCCCGTATCCACCGTGATCTGCGTGCCGGCATTCGCAGCTGTCTGACCTATCTGCGGAATATGGGGCACACACACATCGGCTACGTGGGCGAGCCACTCACCGAATCCAAGCGCGAGACGCTTGTGGAGATTATGCGAGAGGTGGGGATTGAGGTACGCGGGGAATGGATCGTGACCTCGTTTGCCCGCTTTGAGGAGGCGGGACGCGACGGTGTGCGGCGTTTGCTTGCCTGCCGCGAACGTCCCACCGCCATCATCGGCGCATATTCCTACATCACGCAGGGAATCCTGCAGGAGCTCCGTGAAAACGGATTTTCGATTCCGCAGGACTTTTCGGTGGTGTCGATGGACAGTGACCCCGCACCGCTCGATTCCACACTCGACGTTACCTGTATTCCATCCGGGATCGAGTCGATCTGTAACACCGCTCTCCGCGTGCTCCGCGAGCGCATGCGCACCGATGACCCGAACAGGTCCGAGCTGATCGTGCTGGAGAATGAATTTCACGAGGGCGAAAGCGTGCGAAGACTCTGATTTTGCGAAAAACAAATCAAATCAAGAAGACCGTCTCAAACAGCAAATTTGAGACGGTCCTTTTTGTGTTTTATTCCTTTGCTTCCTTGACCCAATCGGTGGTCTGGCGCAGAAAGAGTCGGGTGGGGAGCACGATCTGACGCTTTTCCTCGGCTTGTTGGTCGGGATTTTCTTTAATCAGGTTATAGAGGAGCTCGGAGGCGATGTTTGCCATATTCTTTTTGGAAACGCTGACCGAGGAGAGCTCGATGGGGAAGGTATAGTCCGAGCAGATGTTATCAAAGCCCATCACCGAAATATCCTGCGGAATCCGAAGTCCGAGTCCCATGATCACGTTGATGATGCGGTAGGCGAGAATATCGTTGAAGGAGAGGATCGCGGTGCATTTCGGCGTGCGAAGCAGAAACTCGCGGATCAGTGCCGAATTGTTCACGTCGGTGAGCGCCAGATCGAGCACGCAGCTCTCGTCAAAGGCAATGCCTGCCTCCTCAAGGGCACGGACGTACCCTGACAATCGCTCGCGGCTGGAGGAAATGCAATCGCTTACCTTCACGCAGGCGATATGCCTGTGTCCGAGTGAGAGCAGATGACGGGTAGCAAGATAGGCGCCCGCGGTATCGTCGCAAACCACGTAGTTTGTCGGCAACGTTTCGTCAAAGTGTCGACCGATCAGCACGTAGGGGATTTTTGATTTTTCCAGGAGATGGATGCTGTCGGTGTTTGCCTGTGTAGGGCAGATGATCACGCCGTCCACGTTCTGCCCGATCGAGAGACGAACCGCATTGATCTCATCCTCCACGCTCTCGTTGGTGTTCATGAAGAAGGGCGTGATTCCAACTTCACTGAAGAAGCGCTCGATCTCGCGGAACACGATGGTGAAGTGGGGATTGATGATATCGGGCAGAATTACCGAGATCACGCGGCTCTTGCCCGATTTGATACTGCTGGCGCGCAGATTGGGGATATATTCAAGCTGCTCGGCAACCTCTCGTATTTTCTTTTTGGTTGCCTCGGAAATATCGGGTGCGTCGCGCAGGGCATGGGAGATGGTGTTGATCGAATAGCCTGTGGCTTCTGCGATCTCCTTGAGTCTGACCTTCATAGCGGTTTCCTTTCTGCCTCGTTGTACTTCCATATTATAGCATAACTTTGTCAAAAATCAAATGTTTTTTTAATTTTTTTGCTCTTTTTGGATCTTTTTTTTCGTTTTATCTTTGTTTTTGGTTCTCTTGAACAAAATGTTCCCGAAATGTTTGTTCGTTTTCAATAGCTGACATAAAAGACTTTTTGTGGTATAATTTTTATGTAGATTTACATTATCGTTAATGTTGGTAAAAAAGACCAAGTGAAAGGATTTGCTCAAATGATGAAACGCATGAAGAAATCACTCGTATCATCGCTTCTGTTTTTGCTTTCGTTTCTGTTGATTCTGGGAGCGAGCGGATGCACACCCGCCGCGCCCGATCCCAACGGACCCAAGGATACCGACACCTCCGATTCGGCATCCGAAACCGAAACCGAAACCGATGAGCCGCTCAATCTCAAGGATTTTTTTGGGGGCACACCCAACGAATATGTTGTGATCTATTCCTCCAAGGCGCCCACATCGGTTAACCGCTCCGCCAAGGGCTTGGCAATGTCGCTCAACGCGCGCTACGGCACCGAAATCCGCAGCAGAGCCGATTCGATGGTGGAAGCATCCAAGAGCAAAAAAGAAATTCTGATCGGTTCCACCAACCGCACGGAGAGCACCAAAGCCGAGGCAGAGCTGAAAAACGAAAACGATTTTATCATTCGTTGGAGCGGGACGCGCCTGGTGGTGATCGGAAACAGTGCAGCGGCAACCGTTCGCGCAATCGACTATCTGATGCAGCATTATCTGCTTGCCGACTACGATACCCTGATGCTTGAGGAGGACCTCAATCTCGATTGGAATTTCGAGGAAAAGAGCGCCTGCGCCTTTGAGCTTGCAAACAATTATCAGATTATTTACGGTGCGGATGCCGACGATCAGGTGCGCCTGCTTGCAAACGAGCTTGCAACCACCATCAAGGAGATGACGGGCATTCGCATCACGGCAACCTCCGACCGCCGAAGCAACGGCAGCTCCGCCTCCAAGGAGCTCCTGCTCGGCGAAACCAACCGTGCGGAATCCACCGAGGCATCGCAGAGGCTTGGGTATCTCGACTACGAGGTCGGCTTCCACGATACCAAGATCGTTCTTGCGGGCGGAAGCTACGAGTCGCTTCGTCGCGCCGTATCGCAGTTTATCGAAATGATCTACGCGGGTGAGGTCACGTCGCTCTCCGATTCGGAGCTGACCTATCACGAGGACTTTATGACGGCATACGATCGCTCGCCCTGCGTCACCGATTTTGATTCCTTCACCCCCGTTTGGGCGGGCGAATTCACGCCGCCCTCTTGGCTGTTCGATCTGGACGAAAAGATCTATTCGCTCACCGCAATGAACGGACGCAACATGAGCGCCGTTAACAACGGAGACGGTGCGCATTATCCGCTCGGCTCTGCCGAGGCGATCGCGAGTGCGATCAAGGCGGGCGTGGACCTGGTAACGGTTGATGCACGCGAAACCAAGGACGGCGTTCTTATCGTTGCCCCGAGCAGCGAGCTTTCACTCTTCACCAATGCGGGTGATCTTGCCGGTATCAACGGAAACCCGACCTCCACCGAGCTTTCCGAGTGGACGTGGGAGCAGGTGAGCCGCCTGCGCCTGCTCGATTCGGACCGCAAGGCAACCGAATACGGCGTGGTCACGCTCTTTGAGGTAATCGAGCTCTGCCGTGAACGCTGCCTGCTTTGGGTGGAGGGACACGTCGACTACGATTTCACGCACATTCTTTATCAGCTTCTCGGTGAGCTCAACGCCTACCGCTCGCACTACGAGCCTGATCCCGACTGCGTGACCTACCGCAAGCCGCACACCCTGCAAACGCTCGAATATTGGCTCTCCAAGGACGAGAGCAGCGAGGAGCTCGCCACGATCGTGGAGCTCTATGACGAATACATCAACAAGCAGGACCACTGGATGCGTATGCTCTGGTGGGTCGGTGGGGAGGAGACCACCTCCGCCGACGGCGAAACGGTTGCTGCGTGGACGGCTATGCGTGAGGAGAAACAGACCTTCCTCTACAGCTGTGACATCGTGAATTACTGCAAGTACATCGCCGAAAACTACGAGGCTGCAACCGAGGACACCAACGCCTACGCGAGCAATGACACCTACACCATCCGCGAGAGCGATCTTGGCGGCAGAGTGCTGGTGGTTTCGGATATGCACTATTTCAACAAGAATAACGACCTTGGGTACACGATGGATGAGCGCATCCAACTCCTGGTTGATTACATTATGAAGGAATACAACGGACGCGGACTCGACGCAGTTCTGCTCCTGGGCGATCTTTCCACCGATAACTATACGGCAAGCTACGATAAGGTCGAGGGCGGCTTCAAGGATACCGACAACGACGGCTATATCGACCACGACAGCGAGGGCAACACCTTCTACATGATGCAGTTTATCAAGCGCTACATGGAAAAGCTGCCCGTTCCCGTCTTTGCGCTCCCGGGCAACCACGATAGCTTCACAAACGAGATTTGGAGAGAAACCTTCGGCTATGACCGTCAGTACAGCTTCACGGTCGGCTCCACCGCCTTTCTCATGCTCGACACCTTCTACGCCGACGGAAATCGTCAGAACGGTGCGGGTGCCGATTATAAGGGCATCGACTCCGAGTGGCTCAACGCCGAGCTTGCGGAATATCAGGCAGACGAGGGAATTACCGATATCATCGTTTCGTCGCACTATTTCCAATCTCCCGCAGAGCTTCGCAATATCTCGGAGGCAAATTCCAAGGTGCGCTGCTTCTTCCACGGACACACCCACATCTACAAGGTCACCGAGCTGAACACGGGCGCCTATATTATCAATGAAGGCGGCTTCTCGTATACCGCGTTTGCAAGCGAGACCACGCCCAGGTATTGGGACTTCGGCTTCCTTGATCTGCGCACCTCGTGGGGATATCAGATCGTGGAATGGAACGAGGATACCATGGTTACCTATCACTACACCGTGAAGGCGGACTACAAGGGAACCAACATGGATTATTCCTACACCGACGAGATCAAAACAACCGACATTACACTCAGAGAGTGAAAACGCGCAGGAGAATCGTTATGAAAAAGAAAACATGCAGAGTCTTGCTCGTTTCCGACATGCACTACACCACGGAGGAAACGCACGCAGAATTGAAGCTCAAGTTTCCCAAGTCCAACACCTCGGCTGCGGTGGGCGACGCCTTTGGTCACACGCAGCGCGAGAAGGTGGAAAAGGTTTTTGAGGGAATTGCTTATGAGGATGCCAAGGAGCCGCTCGACGCGGTGTTCGTTCTGGGTGACCTCTCAGTCGACGATTACAATTTCCGCAATTTGCCGATCAACTATTGTGAGCAATTTAAGATCGACTGCCTCGACCGTTTGCGCTGCCCGTCCTTCGTGCTGGCAGGAAATCATGATAGCTATCCCGACGAGCTCTGGCGTGAGGTGTTCGGCTATGGCAGACAGTATTCGGTCACGGTTGCCGATCAGGTGTTCATCATGCTCGACACCTTTGCCGCCTGCCCCGCATCGGGAGCGTCGGGGGCCAAGTATACCCCCGTCGACGTTGATTTTCTCAAGAGCGAGCTCGCCAGATGCCGAGGGAAAAACATCTTCCTCTGCTCCCACTATTTCAACGTCAAGGGCGAGAGCGAGGAGTTCCAGCGTCTGGTCAGAGAATCCGATGATATCATCTGCCTGTTCCACGGTCACACGCACCATAACGCCGTGATTGATCTCGGCGAGGCATACGGCAACAAGCAGCTCTTTGATATCGGCGGCTACGGATACCACGGCATGGTGATCGACGGAAAATACAATTTTTCGCAGTTTGACCCCGCATGGGCTTGGGGTTATCAGATTCTCGAAATTTCCGAGAACGGAATCTCCACCTATCACCGCAAGCCTCCCATTCATTACGTTGCAGGAAACGGCGTGTTTGATATGGAGGAAACGATCTCGGGTGAGCGCACCTACGGTCTGCGCTTCTAAACACGGAAAATGCTTGACCGTAGCCGAGGCAGAAGAGGTTGATACCTTGCAAGAGAGGAAAACGCCGAAAGCGCTAAAAATTCAGGCTTT
>CAJKPX010000057.1 GCA_905201895.1 uncultured Eubacteriales bacterium
CTCAGAATGACCCATGAAATTGTAATCAAATATCGCTTGATCGGTTATCCAACATATTTTTTGATGCACTCCCCCTTGACGCCTTGATCCTCCTTCGGGAAAGCTTTTGAAAAGGGAGGGGGTGCGGGGGAGGGGAAAACTTTTCTCGAAAAGTTTTCCCCTCCCCCGCAAAAAAACACGACAACCAAAATCGCGCGCCAGATCAAGGCTCGGTTGAGGTGGGTGGAAATTCAATCTTGCCCTCGGCTTGCTCAAACGCTTTAATTTCCTGGCGGATCAGATACAAAATTTCGCCGTTTGCCGACCGTCCGTAGTATTTGGAAATGTAATGCAATTTGTAGTGCAATTCGGGGTCGATCTCAATTCCAAGATGCTTGTTCTGTTTGTTTCTCATAAAAAATCTCCAAATAAACTTGATTTAAGTATATTTTAAGATTATTTTGTGGTATAATGTTGTTAGTATACTCAAAATAAGTATACTAATTTTTTATAGGAGAGTGTTTTATGAGGGTTGCAATCGTTGGATCAAGAGGAATTTTGGTAGAAAGCCTTGAAAAGTACGTGTCGAAGGAGGACGAGATCATTTCGGGCGGTGCGATCGGCGTGGACACGTGCGCAGCGGAATATGCACGCGCAAACGGCATGAAGCTGACCGAATTTCTGCCCGAATACGAGCGCTACGGTAGAGCTGCTCCCATTGTCAGAAATCAAAAGATCGTTGATTACGCAGAAAAGATCATTGTATTTTGGGACGGACGCTCCAAGGGGGCGCGATCGGTGATCCAATATGCGAAACGGACAAAAAAGGAATGCGTGATCGTGATGTGCTATGGGAGCGACGGAGGCAACGGTTCCTGACAGCTCATGCATTTCCGTATTCAAAAAATCACAATATCTGTGCCATAAAACAAAAAACACCCCCTTGCCGCTTTCCCTATCCTTTGAAAGGTTTTTGAAAGAGGGAGGGGTGCGGGGAGGGAGGAAACTTTTTCCAAAAAGTTTCCTTCCTCCCCGCTGCATATCTATGTCCTCACTCCACCCTCTCCCATCCCATGCTGCGACCGATGGGGTCGGCGGCACGGAAAAGTCCGAGAGCGGCGAGGGAGCGGACGGCGGAATAGGCGTTGCGTCCGCGAATTTTTGTGAGTGTGGAAAAATCCTTGACGGTAAAATGCTGTGGGAGCGCGTCGGGGATCAGCGAGCGAAAGTCGGCGGGGGCATGGAAGGTGATGTCGTCCAGGAGCGAGAGCGGAATGCGCTCATAGCGGTCAGAGCCCTTTTTGCGGTCACGCGAGCGTTTGCCGTTGAGGAGGCGAAAGTCCTCTGCCTCGATCAGCAGCACGCGAAAGCGCAGGCGCGGATTGCCCAGATGCGGCAGGAGGTGGTAGAGCTCGGGGAGCAGATCCTGAAGCCGTCCGCGCTTGATCACGCGCGAGCGGCTTGTGATCTCGCTCGTTTGCGGATCGATCCAGGAAACCCACCTGTGCACGGGGATGGGATGCACCACGGTGACGGTGCAGTCGGTTTGCTCGAGGTAGTGCGCGATCTTCTTTTTCATCGGGAAAAAGGAGCCGGTCTGCACCTCAAAGACCTCGTTGCCGATGCGCACGTCCGAAACGTAGCGCGTGTTGAGCACGCCAACCTCGTGGCAGTCCTCGTCCTCGCAAAGATAGCGCTTGATCACGGCGTGGAGGCGCTTTTCGGCAAGCGTGCCGATGCCTGCCTCGCCCGATGTGTGTCGCGATACGAGAATCTCGCGGCAAAGTCGGTTGAACCGAGCCTGTTCAAAATCGGTCATGCAGAGCGCCTCCTTCCGTTTTTCGTTCGTTTTTCGGTTATATCTTTTTCAGCTTTGCGTAGGTTGCCATCAGCTTTTTGGTACCAACCTTTTCAAACACGATCTCGTAGAGCGTGTCGGCGCCCATCGGGCGCACCGAGATGATCTCGCCCTCGCCAAAGGTTATGTGGCGCACGCGGTCGCCTGCGGCAAAGACCTCCTTCGAGCCTGCGCGAGCGGTGGCAAGCGGCTTGCCGACCGTTGCGCGCTCCGCCGAGGGTGCGGTGGGGCGGCTCTTTGCGATCGGAGTTTTGGGAGCCGACTCGGAATAGTAGGTGCGCTTTTGCGAAACGGGTGCCTCGGCGCCGCGAGAGCCGTAAACCGACCCGCGAGAGCCGTAGGAGCCGTAGCTTCCCGACGAGCCCGACCCACCGAACGAGCCGAAGCCGCCTCTGCCGAACGAGCCCATGCTGTATCCGATGCGCGTGTCCTCCTCGGGCTGCTCAACGAGCGCCGCGGGAATTTCGCTGACAAAGCGCGAAACGGGATTATACATGGTTTGTCCGTAGAGCAGGCGGTTGTTTGTGTGCAGGACGTAGAGCTCGCGCTTGGCGCGCGTGATCGCAACGTAGGCAAGACGGCGCTCCTCCTCCATCTCGCTCTCGCCCGCCATGAGGGTCTGGTTGCCAGGGAAAAGCCCGTCCTCCATGCCCGGCAGGAACACGATCGGGAATTCAAGCCCCTTTGCGCTGTGAATGGTCATCATCACAACGGCATCGGCGGTCTCGTCGTAGCGGTCAACGTCGGCAACAAGCGCGGTTTCTTCCAGAAAGCCCGTGAGGGTGGGCTCGTCATTTTCCTTCATGTATTCGATGATGCCCGACTTGAACTCGTCGAGGTTTTCGAGCCTCTCCGCCTCCTCGGGACCTGCGTCGATCAGCATCTGACGGTAGCCCGAGCGATCGAGCACGGTGTCGAACAGGACGTCGAGCGGCATGACCCTTGCCGCCTCGGTGAGCGAATGAATGAGCGCGGTAAACTGCTCGAGCGTGGAGCGACTGCGCTCCAGGGCGGTGTAGGATGCGGCGCGGTCGATCACGTCGAACTGACTGCAGCCCTGCTCCTCGGCGATCAGCGCAACCGTTTCCAGGGTTTTGCCGCCGATCTTGCGGCGCGGCTCGTTGATGATGCGGTTCAGGCGCACGTTATCGTCATGGTTGTTGATCAGCTGCAGATACGCCACGGCATCGCGGATTTCCTTGCGGTCGGTAAAGCGTGTGCCGCCGAGCACGCGGTAGGGCACAGCCGAGCGCGCAAACGCCTTCTCGATGCTCTGTGCCTGCGCGTTGGTGCGGTAGAGCACCGCAAAATCGCGGTAGGTCGCTTCCTTTTTCGCCACCTTGCGGTTGACCGTGTCCACGATCATGCGCGCCTCGGCGTTCTGATCCTCGCATTTGCGCAGATGGATCTGCTCGCCCTCGCCCGCCGCCGTCCAGAGCGTTTTGCCCTTTCTGCCGCGGTTGTTCGCGATCACGGCGTTTGCCGCGTCGAGAATGGTTTGCGTGGAGCGGTAGTTCTGCTCGAGCTTGATCACCTTGGCGTCGGGGAAGCATTTGTCGAAGGTGAGGATGTTCTCAATGGTGGCGCCGCGGAATTTGTAAATACTCTGGTCATCGTCTCCCACCACCATGAGGTTGCGGTGGAAGCCCGTGAGCAGGATCGTGAGCTGAAGCTGGGCGACGTTGGTGTCCTGGAACTCGTCGACCGAAACGTATTTGAAGCGCTGCTGATACTCATTGCGCACGTCCTCGTGACGCTGCAGCAGCAGAACGGTTTGCATGATCAGATCGTCGAAATCGAGCGCGTTCGACTCGCGCAGGAGCTGCTGATATGCCTCGTAGACCCGTGCGATCTGCTTCTGGCGGAAGTCCTGACCTGCGCGCATGGCGAAATCGTCGGGCGTGAGCAGCTCGTCCTTGGCGCGGCTGATCTGGTTCATCACGCTCTTGATCGGAAGCAGCTTTTCGTCTATGCCGCAGCGCTTCATTGCCTCAAGAGCGGTCTTTTTGCTGTCGTCGGTGTCGTAGATCGTAAAGCCCTGACGGTAGCCCATTCGCTCGCAGTGGCGGCGCAGGATGCGCACGCAGGTGGAGTGGAAGGTGCCCGTGCAGATTTCGGCGGCAGTTGCCTCATCCTCGGGGAACATTTTAACCAGGCGCTCCTTGATCTCCTTTGCCGCCTTATTGGTAAAGGTGATCGCGAGAATGCGATAGGGGGGGCAGGCGTTGTTGGAAAACTCGGGCAGAATACCCGATTCAATGTCGGCGGCGGGCAGCTCGATCGCGCGCTCGAGCTCGCGCACACGCGCCTCGTCAATGCCGTAGGGCACGTAGCTGCTGTGGTAGGCGTTGCCGTAGCGAATGATAAAGGCGATGCGGCGCACCAGAACGGTGGTTTTTCCGCTTCCCGCACCTGCGAGAACGAGAAGGGGGTTGTTGACGGTGAACACCGCCTCGCGCTGACGCTCGTTGAGAGAGGAATAAACCTTGTCAAACAGCGCGCGCTTGGCGGCAAGATAACGTTCTTCTAACATGATGATACCTCGATGGCTTTCAAATGGGGTTGGGTTCAGGGCTTGACGGAGGTGTCGGCATGCGTGAGGAGAATGCCCTCATCCTCGCCGTTGACCGTGATATTGGCGTCGGGCTCAACCGCGCTCTCCAGGGTGAAATAGAGCACCGAGCGTGCACCCGACTGCGTGGGGGCGGCGGCACTGACGCGAATGCTGAGCACGCCGTCTGCCACCGTAACGGTGGTCTTGTCGCCCTCGCTGTGGCAGCCAACGTAGAGCCAGCAATGCCAGATGCCGTTCTCCTCGGAATAGAGCAGGGCGTTGGTGAGCTGCTCGCGGTCAACCGCGTCGGCATACCAATCGGCGAGGTCGGGAATGGCGGGCAGAGAGACCTCGGCATAGCGCAGAGGCGTGGAGAGCCCCTCGGTAGAGCCCGTTGCGGTGTCTCCCGTTTCGGGCATGGGTGTGGGATCGGTGTTGTGACATGCCGCGAGGAGCAAGAGAAGGCTCACGGCAAGAAGCATGCAAAGAATGCGGATCGGTTTCATGGTGACGTTCCTTTCTGGGCGTGTGGGATGGGGTCAAAGACTGCCGAGCATGCGCTCGTAGGCGGTTTTCATAAAGAGTGCGTCCTCTGCCTGCGTGCCATCCGACTCGCAGATGATGCGCGGCGCAACGCCCTCGCGCACGATCGCCTCGGCAAGCGGCTCAAAGGTGGGACCGAACTCGGTGTCGGCAAAGGTGAGGTGCTTTTTCTCGCCTGCCGAGGTGTAGGCAATTTTGGAGAAATGACAGTGCAGGTTTTGCGCGTAGGCGTCGCCGAGCGAGGTTGCGATCTCGTCAAAGACGCGACGGTAGGCATCGGCGTTCGGAAACGCGCCGCCTACCGCACGGGCGTTGAGGTGCCCAAAGTCGACCACGGGGGCAAAGATCGGCGCGACGCGGCATTGCTCGATTACCTCGATGAGCGTGCCGAGCTGATTGATCTTTCCCATCGTTTCGATGCCGAGTCGGATGGGAGTCTCTCCGATCGCCTCGGCAACCCGCTCGAGGGTGTCGCGTGAGAGCGCCATTGCCTCCTCGCGCGAGATTTTTGCCGCGCTGCCGCTGTGGATCACAACGGTGTCGGCACCGAGCAGCTCGGCGGCACGGTGCGATCTTTGGATATAGTCGATGCTTTTGAGGCGCTTTTCGGGGTCAACACCCGAGAGCGAGATGAAATAGGGCGCGTGGAGTGACATGCGGATGCCGTGCTCGCGTGCCTTCTCGCCAACCGCGCGGAGCGACGCCTCGCTTGCGGTCAGACCGTTGCCTGCCTCGTATTCATAGGCATCCAGCCCGAAGCGACGGATCCACCCGGGGCTCTGCACCGACGCCTTGTTGCCCTCGGCATAGAACAGATCGCTGTTGCCGCCGGGGCCGAAGATTGCTTTGCTCATGTGTAAAATGCCTTTCAAGGAATTTCAGGGGTGCGGAAATTTCAAAGCGTCTTACCCGCGTATTTTCCAGAACGCCATCCAATCGCGGTAGCCGTGCTGCTTGGCGTAGCGGCGGATGAAGGGGCGCTCGCACAAACGCTTGAAGCGGAAAAAGAGGTTGGTCTTGTCCTTGATGGGCGGCACGATGATCGAGGGGAGCCCGATGTGCTTGCCCGCATAGGAATCGGTGAGGAGCTGGTCGCCGAGCATGGCGCACTCGCTCGCCTCCACGCCCATCTCGCGCATGGCGCGCAGGAGCGTTTTTTTCGCGGGCTTGCCGCTATCGGGGTAGGCGGGGAGCCCCAGCGTGCGGTTAAATTCCTCCACGCGCGGCGGGTGATTGTTCGACACGAGTGCGAGACGGATGCCCGCATCGGTGAGCGACCGTACCCACGCGCGGATGCGATCGTCGGGCGTTGGCTGCTCGTAGGGGGCGAGGGTGTTGTCGATGTCGCACAGAAGTGCGCGCACGCCGATCGTGTGCAGGAATTCGGGCGTGACCTCGTAGTAATGCCCGAACATATAGGTTGGTGTGAGATGATCTTTCATGACGTCCCCTTTCTCAATTGCCGGAACGATTGTAGTAAGCCGAGAGAATTCTGCCTGCGGTGAAGGAGGAATAGCCGCCCGTGTAGCCCTGCTCGATCACAACCGAGATCACGATCTCGGGATTGTCATAGGGGGCGGCGCAGATAAAGAGCGCGTTGTCGCAGCCCGAGCTGTTCTGCGCGGTACCGGTTTTGCCACCCACCGTGACGCGGTTGCCGTTGGCATCATAGAGATCGTTGGGGATGTAGCGGTCGACCACACTATTGCCCGAAACCACGTCGCGCATGCCCGAGAGCACGAATGCGAGATCGTTTTCGGGAATTTCGATGCGGTCGAGAACGTTCTGCTCGCTCGGCTCGTAGGAATAGCTCGGGGTGTCGCTGCCGAAGGGATAGACCGCCTGGAGCAGATGTGCGGCGTAGCGCGTGCCGCCGTTCGTGAGCGTGCCGAGGTAGCAGGCAAGCTGGAGCGGCGAGGCAACCGTGTCGGACTGTCCGATCGCTGCCTGCAGGGTCAGACCCGGGATTTCAGCGGCAAGCCATCCGTCGGCGTTTGCCTGATTGCCGAGCTGACCGCCCAGCTCCAGTCCCGTGGCTTTTCCGAAGCCGAAGCGGCTCATATAGCTGCTCAAGGTGTCGATGCCGAGGCGGTATCCGAGCTCGTAGAAGAAGCAGTTGCAGGAGTCGGCGATCGCGTGGCGCACGTCAAGACGCGAGCCGTAGGCATGCGGATAGGTTGAGCATTTGGGTCGGTAATCGTCGTAGCGTGTGTAAACGCCTCCGCATGGAATCGTGGTGGTTGGCGCGATCTGGTCGCGCATCAGACCCACGATCGACACGCCGGGCTTGTAGGTCGAGCCGGGGGCGTAGAGCCCGTTGAGGGCGCGGTTGAAGAGCGGATTGCTTTTGTCGGCGATCAGATCGTTGTAGCTCTGCTGATAGGTGGAGAGATCATAGGTGGGGAAGGATGCGAGGGCGAGGACGTCAAAGGTGTTGGGGTCGAGTGCAACGGCGGCACCTGCAGCACAGTTCGCACCGTGGTCGGGAAGTCCCTGCGAGCGCTCGATCACCTCGCGCACGTTGTCGCGCAGACCGTCCTCGGCGGCGATCTGGAGCTTGATGTCGATGGTGAGATAAACGTCGTTACCTGCGATGGGCTCGGAGATCACACGGGTGGAGATCACCCTGCCCGAGGCGTCGGTTTCGATCTCGTAAATACCGTCAATGCCGTGCAGATGCGCTTCAAAGGCATATTCACAGCCCGATTTACCGACCACGGCGTTCATCTGATAGCCCTGCTCGTTGTAGTAGTCCCATTCCTCGGAGTAGATCGGACCGACCGTTCCGAGAATATGCGAGGCGTAGCCGGGGTAATTGTAAACGCGCGAGGCGTTGACCACGAAGCTGACCCCAACGGGGGAGAGCTCCTTGACGTAGGTCATCAGCGCGAGGCTGACCTCCTTGGCGTAGGTATACGTGCCGGATGCCTTAAAGCCAACCGCGTCCATATCGTAGCGCAGGCGGATGAGACGGTCGACCTCATCGTCATCGTAAACGCGCCTGCCGTCGCCGTCGGTGGCGAGCAGATCGTAGGTGGAGGTGTAGTATTTCACCACCTGCTCCACGCTCGCGTTCTTGTCGATGCCAACGGTGGCAAGCACCTTTGAGAAGCGATACGCCACCACCGATTCGGGGTCGCCCATCTCGGCACTTGGGGTGTAGTAGGGGTAGGTTCCCTCATAGGGGAAGTATTTTTCAACGTGTCGTGCGCCCTCGTCTGTGGATGTCAGGGCATTGGCAATGGCAAGGCAGGTTTCGTTTGCTCGATGCAGACCGCTTCGTGCCAGAGCAGCGTAGGAGAGTGTGAGATCGTAGGTATAGCGATTGGTAACGAGCGGAACGCCGTTGCGGTCGTAGATTTCACCGCGCACAGCCTGCACCGTTACGCGGCGGGTGCTGGTGTCGGAGCCGTCGTCGGGCGCACCGCAGAAAATCTGCAGATAAAACAGCCTGCCCAGATAGATCACGAGCACCAGGCAAAAGATGACACCGATGGAATGATACCGCCACGGATGAACTTTTTTCTGCGTCACGGGGACTCTCCTTTCTTTGTTTTTTCGGGTTCGTTTTTGTGGGAGGGATGACTGTTTTCGTAAAGCAATTTTACCGATTGACAGTAGGGGCGATCATGGATCGCCCGCCATAAATCTTGTAAAAATCGGACGGGCGATCAATGATCGCCCCTACAAGAAATGGGGGGGCAATGACACGGGCGGTGGCAGAGTTGTTCCCAAACGGTCACGTCACGAACAAAAATACCACAAGCGCTGCAAAAAGCCACGTGGCGGGGTTGAGCAGCGCCGCGCGTGCCCATCCGCCTGCCGAAAGGCGGGGCTCGCCGCGCTCAAAGCGAATGTGCTTCCAAAGCAGAGCCAGCGCGATCGGTGCGCAAACGAAGCAGAGCAGCAAAAAGCAAAGATATCCCATAAAGGCAAGCAGCGGAGCCATGTTCTCCAGCAGTGCCGCGACAGAGCCCTCGGCGATAGCATCGAGGTCGAGGTGCTTGATGATCTCGGAGGTGAACACGCCGCCGATGAGGTTGACGATCATGTGAAGCGCAACGGTGTAGCGGAGCTTGCCCGTGCGGAGGTAGATATAGCCGAACACCATGCCAACGAGCGTGGCGTAAACCACCTGTCCCACGTTTCCGTGGATCAGACCGAACAAAAGCCCCGAGCAAAGGATCGCGGGCAGGTCGCCCCAGCGACGCCAACGGTCGATCACGAGCTTGCGGAAGAAGATTTCCTCCAGGATCGGAGCGAGGATGCCAACGTAGAGCAGGTTTGTCCAAAGAGGGGTATTGGTGGTAATCTGTTGCAGCTCGTTGGAGGGTGCCGAGCCCGTTACCGTTTCGATCACGCTTGAGATCGCAGTGCTGATAAAGCTTCCGATGATGGTGACGCAGAAGCAGATCGGGATCAGACCCAAAAAGGCGAGGGGGCTCATGCGAGTTCGTTTTGGCGGGTCTGCCTTTGCAAAGTGAAAGACGAGGAGCGAGAGCGGCATGCCGCAAAGATACATCGGCGTGTTGCTCAAGACGAGCACAAACCAGCTCTCCTCGTCGAGCGCGGGGGCAAATTCTGCGATCAGCACAAGTGCGAGCTCCTGGACGAGCATGGTGACAAGATAGATGCACACCACCGCCAGCAGCGGCACGGCAATCCGATGACGCTCGTTGCTGATCAGGTGTGCGGGGGGGATATTGGAAGCCTCGACCGAGTGCTCATTGGGCTCGGGGGGAAGAACATCGTGGTCGTTCATGCTTGTCTCCTTTTCGGATGGGGTAGTGGGAAAAAGAAAGACAGTCTCGCGTTCCGACTGCCTTTCCTACTTGTTCGGATATGTTGAAAAAGATGTGGTTTCGGAACGGTTTCGCTCGGGCTTGCCCGCGTCGGCGTTATTTGACCTTGTAGCGGATAAACTCCGAAAAATCTCCGCCCGTGCTTTGGATCATTCTGCCAAGTCCCACACAAACGCAATCCTTGGGGCGCTTGGGAATAATCACGCGGATGCCTGTTCGGTCGCGGATCGCCTGGTCGATGCCGGGCAGAAGCGCACCGCCACCCACCATCACGATGCCGAAGTCGAAAATGTCGGCGGAAAGCTCGGGGGGCGTGCTCTCGAGCGTGATCTTGACCATCGAAACGATTTCGGAGAGCGGATCGGAGATCGCCTCGCGCACCTCCTCGGTGCTCACCTCGATGGTGGTTGCAAGCCCTGTTCGCAGATCGCGTCCGCAAACCTGCGCGCTGCCGCGGTCAAGTCCGGGGATCGCCGTTCCGATCTTCTTTTTGAGCATCTCGGCGGAAATTTCGCCGATGAGCACGTTTCGGTTCTGCTTGAGGTAGTTCACGATCGCCAGGTCCATTTCGTCCCCTGCCGTTCGCAGGGAATTGGATTGCACCACGCCGCCCAGACTGATTACCGCGGTTTCGGACACGCCTCCGCCAAGGTCGATGAGCATCGCGCCTCTTGCCTTGGAAACCTGGATGCCCGCACCAACGGCAGCCGCGATCGGCTCGTCGATCAGACCCACGTTTCGCGCGCCTGCCTCAAAGGTTGCGTCCTCCACCGCGCGTCGCTCAACCTCGGTCACTCCGTAGGGAATGCAAACCAGCGCCGAGGGGCGGTTGAAAAAGGAGGTCAGATCCAATCGCTCAAAGAAATCGTTGAGCATGAGCGAGGTCACCTCAAGGTCGGTGATCACGCCGTCCTTGAGCGGACGGAGTGCACGGATGTTGCCGGGAGTTTTGCCGATCATGCGTTTTGCGGTCAGTCCCGACGCAATCACCTCGTGCGTGGTGCGGTCGATGCTGACAACCGAGGGCGCGCGCATGACGATGCCCTTGTCCTTGACAAAGATCATGGTGTTGGACGTTCCCAGATCAATGCCGATCTGCTTTGCCATCTGCGCTCCCTCCCTTCAAAATTTGCTCAAAATCGGAAAATAAAGTATTATTAGATATATTATAACATAAAGGCGGCGCTTTGGCTACACCTTATGCAAATTTTTTTCGCATTTTCAGATAAAATTTTCGCCAAAGGTCTCGTGCCACAGCCGACACAGGCGGTGAAGCGGCAGACCCACCACGTTGAAATAGCATCCGCGAATTCCGCGGATATACGCCGAGGCGCGACCCTGAATGGCGTAAGCCCCTGCCTTGTCGTAGGGCTGCTCGGCTTGAATATAGCGCTCCACGGTCTCGGCGTCCAGCTCGTCAAACTCCACCTCGGTCACCTCGTGCGCCGTGCGAACGGTGTCGCCCGCGATCAGGCAGATGCCGCTCACCACGCGGTGCGACCTGCCCGAGAGCATGCCGAGCATGCGGCGCGCATCGTCGGCGTCGACGGGCTTGCCGAGAATTTCACCCTCCGCTGCCACAACCGTGTCGGAGGCGAGGATCACGGTGTCCGAAAGGTCGCGCCCCTCGGAGCGAAGCAGCTCGCGCACGGCGAGCCCCTTGCGTGCGGCAAGCTCCTCCACCGTGCGGCAGGGGTCATTCTCGTCGATGCTCTCGTCGGTGTCGGCGGTCACGATCTCAAAGGAGACCCCAACGCCTGCCAGAATTTCGCGGCGTCGCGGCGATTTAGATGCCAGAATCAGCTTTTTCATATTCCTTACCTCTCTTTTTATGCGTCAAGCGTCAATGCGCGGATGATCTCGCTCACCGATTGCTCCACGCCCTGCCCCGTGCAGTTGATACGGACGTCGGCGTATCGCTCGTAGAGCGGCAGACGCTCCTCGTAAACGCCGCGCAGATCGTGCGCGTTCTTGAAAACGATGCCGCGTGTGGTGATATTTGAGAGACGTGCAGCCAATTCGGGGTAGTCAACCGCGAGATAGACCGCAATGCCCCCCGATTTGAGCGAGCGCATTGCCGCATCGGAATACACCACGCTACCGCCCGTTGCGATCACGGTGTTTGAGAGCGAAAGCTCGCTCACAACCGTTTCCTCAATCTCCATAAAGCGCTCCGTGCCCTCCTCGTCGAGAATTTGTTGGAGCAGCTTTTTCGTTCTTTGCTGAATGATCAGATCGGTGTCAACGAAATCCTTGCCGAGCGCCTTTGCGAGCAGGACTCCCAGCGTGCTTTTGCCCGCGCCCGACATGCCGATCAGAATGACGTTATCTCTTGCTTGCATCAAATCTCTCCCTTGCAGATGTTCTCCTTATATTTTACCACGCGTGCCCCCGTAAGTCAAGTTTTTTCGGAGGGAGGTTTTGCTTTTTGGGGGACAGGGTGGTGCAGGAGCGGGGAGAAATACTTTGTTCTTTTTGTCAGAAAACTTTTTGAAAAAAGTTTTCCGACACCTTTCAAAAACTTTCCCGTAGGTGGATCAAGGTGTCAAGGGCGAGTTTGATTGCTCAAGATACAGGTACTGCCGAATGCGTTTTGGTACCGCCACCCAAAACGCACTCCCGAAAAGGCAACTTTTTTGTTGGAATGATGTGAAAAAACTTTTGCAAAAGTTTTTCTCCCCTCCCCCTGCGTTTCCTCCCCAAAATTTACCCCTCCCCCTGCGTTTCCTCCAAAAAATTTTCCACTCCCCCCGTTGCGACAAAATTGGCGCTGGGAATGGGGTATAATGAGGGGGAAGAAGGACGGTATGGGGGTGCGAGATGGTACAGGATGTTTACGTTGACCTTTATTTTCTGATCAATTTCAGCATGGATTTGCTTTGTCTTTTACTGTCTGCGGCGCTGCTTCACCGACGGCTGCGGCGTTGGCGAGCGGTGGTGGGTGCGGCGGTGGGGGGCGCGTATGCGGTGATGTCGCTGCTGCTTTCGATGGGGGGCGTGCTCACGCTGATGCTTGACCTTGCCGCTGCGGTTGTAATCACGCTGGTAGCGTTTCGTGAGAGGGGGTGGTCGCTCTGGAGCCTGCTTCGGGTGGCGTTGGTTTTTGCGATCACGTCGATGATGCTCGGCGGCGTGATGACCGCGCTTTACTCGTTGCTCAACCGCCTCGACCTGCCCTTCGATGCTCTGCAGGGCGATGGACTTTCTGTTTGGACCTTTGCGCTGCTCACGGCGGTTGCAAGCGTGGCGACGCTCGGCGGCGGACGCTTTTTCGGTTTGTCGCGCAAGACCCGAACGGTGACTCTGCAGCTGACGCTGTTCGGCAGGCATCTGACGCTGCACGCGATGGTGGACACGGGAAATCTTTTGCGCGACCCCGTGAGTGGACGCGCGGTAATCGTTTGTGACCGCGCACGCGTCTGCTCGGCGCTTCCTCCCGCACTTGACGCCGCCTACCGATCGGGGGATTTCACCGCTTGTCTCGGATCGCACGAGTTTGTCGGTCGGCTTCGACCCATTCCAACACGCACGGCAAACGGTGCCTCATTGCTCTTTGCGCTCGTGCCCGAGTCGCTCACCGTGACCGAACAGGCGCACGGCAAGCGCGGCGAGACCTACCCTGCCGACTATCTCATCGCTCCCGCCGAGCTCGGTGCCTCGGCTGCGGGCTTCGACGCGGTGATCGGCGTTGGCTGACCGCCCCTCAAGACGGAATTGCACCGCAACCGATTTTCTATCTGAAAGGAGTGAACAGAATGAATTTGCATATTTTCACACGCCTGCGGCTTTGGATTGCCGCACGTCTGCCCAAAAGGGGCGTTTTCTACATCAACGGTCCCGACGTTCTCCCCGCACCGCTCTCGCAGGAGCGAGAGGCGGAATGCATTGCCGCCATCGACGATGAATCGGCACGCGCCACGCTCGTGGAGCACAATCTGCGCCTCGTGGTCTACATTGCCAAGCGCTTTGAAAATACGGGAACGGGCATTGAGGACCTGATCTCGATCGGAACGGTGGGGCTGATCAAGGCGATCAACACCTTTCGCCCCGACAAAAGCATCAAGCTCGCCACCTACGCCTCGCGCTGCATCGAAAACGAAATTCTGATGCACATCCGCAAGCACAGCGGTCAGCGCTGCGAGGTCTCCTTCGACGAGCCACTCAACACCGATTGGGACGGCAATGAGCTGCTCCTCTCCGACGTCCTCGGGAGCGACGAGGATTCGGTCTCCTACGAGCTGGAGCTGCGCGAGGAGCGCCGCGTTGTGCGTGCCGCGGTTGCCGAGCTCGACCCCCGTGAGCGTGAGCTGATCGAGCTCCGCTACGGCCTGCGCGACGGCAACGAGCTGACCCAAAAGGAGGTCGCCGACCTGCTCGGTATCTCACAGTCCTATATCTCGCGCCTCGAAAAACGTATCCTCGCTCGCCTCCGCACCGAAATCGCGGATAAGATTTGAGGGGATGGATAAAAAATGCAGAGGGAGGGGAGGAAAACTTTTGAGCAAAAGCTTCGTTAGCGTAAAATGACTGTGTTTTCTTGTTTGT
>CAJKPX010000058.1 GCA_905201895.1 uncultured Eubacteriales bacterium
AAGCCTACCGTCGGCTTTTTTGCGCAGGGGCTGCGCCAATGACGCAGCCCCTTTTGATTTGTTTTCCTCAAAAAAGCCGCATCCAATGTTGGATGCGGCAGGGATTAGCAAGCCGATATTTCGGTTTACGGCTTGTTGATGTATCAATAGTCAAAGACCAAGCAATTCTTTTTTCTTTGCGTTGAATTCTTCTTGCGTTATAACTCCCAAATCAAGAAGCTCTTTGAATTTTTTTATCTCATCAGCAACAGAAATTGGAGTCATTACTGCTGCAGGTGCAGTTTTTGATTCTTGTTTTATCTCTGCGCGTCTTTTCTCAATAAAATTCAATATCTCTTTTGCGTATAGCGCAGCAGCCTTTCTGATTGGGATTGCGTTTTCATCTTCTAATATCGCATCAAAAGACCCATTCCTTTCAGCACAACCGGGATATGAAAATTGGATATATCCGGGTACTTCTCCGGGTTCACGATATTGGATGGCGGTTATATCCGAAAAATTAATTCTTTTTTCGCCATTCCCGCACCCCCTGAATGAATTGCCGATATATGATTGGTATGGCATCAAATTGATTGTGAGATAATCGTTATAAACCTCCATAATTGTTCCGGTATATGCAAGAATACGGCATACATAATTTTTTTTAATACCGTTAGCCTCGTCAACTTTTTGATTCATATAAGTAACTGCATTGATGAAGCGATCAGTGTCCTCAAGCGTGAATGTTAGCGAATAATTCTTACCGTTAATCTTTAAGTCCGCCATGCCTACTCTATAGTTTAAGGCTGCTTGGAAGATCTGAACGGGTGAGCATTGTGAATACGGGTATTCTTCTTTTCCATAAAAGAATGTGTAGTTAGTAAAACCGTATTTTTTTCCGAAACCTAATTTAAATTCTTCTCTCATAGTGTTTTCCTCCCATTAAAAATAAAAAGTGCGCCAACCGAAGTCGACGCACCGAAAAACGCAGACTCCAATTGTCGCCAAACAAATTTCAAGCAATCAGAAGGATATTCCTTACACAATCACCGATGGAATCCGCGCTTTTGCTAAATTCATACAATGATTGTGCACACCGAAAAAAGGTATAATTCACCCTTTTCAAAAAAGAGAGAAATATCCCTGCAGCTGCTTTATGAAATTTGTTTGGCAAGGTCATTATACCACATTTTTTTGCTTTTGTAAACACTTTTAAGAAAAAAACAACAAAGCGTCCAAACGGGCGCTTTGTTGGATAAAATTGTTCAATACATCTTATATTTGAGCCTCAAATTGTCTGCAATCATAGCAATAAATTCGCTGTTCGTGGGCTTTCCGCGATTGTTCTGAATTGTGTAGCCAAAATAGGAGGTGAGGGTATCCACGTCGCCGCGGTCCCAAGCAACCTCGATGGCGTGGCGTATCGCACGCTCGACGCGGGAGGTGGTGGTTTGATATTTCTTGGCAACAGAGGGGTAGAGCACCTTCGTTACCGAGTTGATGATGTCCGAATCCTTGATGGTGAGCAGAATCGCGGTGCGCAGGTACTGATAGCCCTTGATATGCGCGGGCACGCCGATCTGATGGATGATCTGCGTTACCTTGGTTTCAATGTCTGCGCCACGTTCCTCCATTTGCATTGCCGCAGCGGGGATATCGGCGGTGCGGCGATTGACAATGCTGCGGATGTGCTCACAAAGGCTGTTGACGTTCACGGGCTTGAGCAGACAAAGCTCGGCTCCTGCCTCGGTTGCCTGAATAAAGATATTCTGGCTCGGAACAGAGGAGAGCACAATGAAGGCGGGCGGCTTGCCCGTGCCCCAATCCATAGCGTTGCTGCTGCGCAATACGCCGATTCCGTCAAGCTTGGAGAGCCAAACGTCGGTGATTACAACGTCGGGGCGAAATTGCGAGAGCTTATGCAGCGCATCCTCGCCGTTGGACGTTTCCTCAAGATTGCGGTAGCCTGCGCGCGTCAATCCCTCGCGCATCGAAAGTCGGGACGCTGCATTTTCATCGGCAATCAAAATTTTCGTGTTGTATTCCATTTCACAGATTTCCTCCAAAATAAATATTCCAGATTTTTACAGTAATATTTTACCATATTTTGGAAGAAATTGCAACCCCGAATTTCGGAAAATAATCCCCAAATTTTACAGGAAAATACTGTAAAATTTTACCAAATTGTGAGAAAAAATCAGGATTTGGAGTGTTTGCAGGGTTCTTTGAAGAAGTCTGTCAGATCCATTTCAAATCTGCCGTCGGAATTTTTGGAAAATCCGATGGCTTTGATGAGGGTCTCGTTGTCGCATTCGGCATCAAAGAAGGCGCGATGGACCCCGCAAAGGTCGATAAAATTGAGCGCGGCACGCCCCATCACGAACATCGGCTCAAACTCGTAGCCGTTCGGAACGGGGGCAAAATCCACGATTCTGCCGCCTTCTGCGTCCATCGTAAATTGGCAAACGCCGCGCAGCTCACCGTCCACCAGCGCTTTGTAAGCCAAGAGCTCCACGCGGAAGGGAATTTCGCAGCGTGCACAGAGCGCCTCCTGCTCCTGCTTATTTTGAATCGGCAATACCTCTAACATAACTGAAAATCCTTTCTATTGAACGTTTTGATGAATTCTATCATTTATTCTGTCTCGTTTTCGCCCGAGAGATAGCGAACCTCATCAGCGGTCAGCTCGCGCCATTTTCCAAGCGGCAGATTTCCGAGCGTCACCTCTCCGATCGCAATCCGCTTCAAGCGTCGCACAGAGAGTCCAACCGCGGCACACATTTTGCGGATCTGTCGGTTTCGTCCCTCTTGGAGTGTCAGCTCAAGCATATCAGCCGAGATGGGGCGCACGCCGATCGGGAGCAGGCGGTAGCCGTCGATCTCCATCGGTGCAGAAAGCGCTCGCAGTTGGGCGTCGGTTGGGGCAGGGGCGACGGTTACGCGGTAAATTTTTGGGATTTCATGGCGCGGATGTGTCAGGCGGTTGGCAAATTCGCCGTCGTCGGTGAGCAGCAAAAGCCCCTCCGAGTCCATATCAAGTCTACCAACGGGATAGACCCGAGTTCCAACGGCTGCCGTCAGCTCAAGAACCGTTTTTCGTCCGCGATCATCCTTTGAGGTGGTCACGTAGCCGCGCGGCTTGTGGAGCATCACGTAGCGATGTGTTGCACCTGCCGTCGGTCGAATCAAACGTCCGCGATATTCCACGCGATCAACGTCTGGGTCGATCTTATCACCGATGCAGGCAACGGTACCGTTGACCAGAACGTGTCCTGCCGCGATCTCGGTCTCTGCTGCACGTCGCGAGAGCACGCCGCAGTCGGTAAAATATTTTTGCAGACGAACGAGCTCTGCCACAGCGCTCACCTCTCTCTTTCTTCTTCCTTTATATTATTATCAGCTTGTTTTTCTCGTGCTCAAAGCCCGAAAAGATCGCACAGCCATTGCCAGAAGCTGCGCTTTACACGAACGCGCTCCACGCCGTAGAGCGCGCAGAGCTCAACCTCTGCAACGATCTCGGCATAGCCGTCGCCGTCGCGGTCACAGCGCCACACCACTCTGCCAACCACCTCTCCCTGTGCAACCTCTGCATAGAGAAATCGCGGTAGCTCCACCGTGCGCACGAGCTTGCCGTGTCCCGTTGGAAGTATGACCCGACCTGCCTCGGCGTTGGAGACCATCACGTAGGCTTCCTGTCCGCCAACCACCGTGATCGGTCTGCGAAATTCGTCCACCACGCAGAGCTCCACCGACTCAAAGGCGGAAAAACCGCGATCGAGAAGCATTTTGTGATCATTCCAATCGTCCGGGGCGTTGAGTGTGACGGCGATCACAGTGATCCCGTCGCGTTCTGCCGCCGACACCAGGCAGCGTCCGCTTCGCTTGGTGTAGCCTGTTTTGACGCCAATGCAGCCCTCGTAGAGTCGCAGCATTTTGTTGTGATTGACGAGCAGACGCGCGCCGTCGGTTCCCGCATGTGGGATCGTGGCGCGGCGTGTTGCAACGATCTGCCGAAAAAGCTCGTTTTCAAGTGCACGTCTCGTGATGAGCGCAAGCTCGTATGCCGTGGTAAAATGGTCGGTATCGTCCAGACCGTGTGGATTGCAAAAATGCGTTTGCCGCAGCCCCATATCAATTGCCATGCGATTCATCTCGTTGGCAAAGCGTTCCACGCTTCCGCAGAGACCCACAGCAATTGCAACGGCGGCGTCGTTTGCCGATTCAAGCAGAAGTGCCCACAGCAGCTGCTCAAGCGTCAGCACCTCTCCCTCGGTCAGATAGATCGAGGAGCCCTCCACACCAACCGCCTCGGAGGAGACCGTAATCTCGGTGTCGGGGGCGGCAAGCGAGAGCGCAACGAGCGCGGTCATGATCTTGGTTGTGCTTGCCATCGGCATGGGGACGTTTGCATTTTTACCGACCACCACCGAGCCGCTCTCTGCCTCAATCAGAACGGCTGCCTCCGCCGAAATCGCAGGGCAGGGGAGCGCGGGGGCTGCATGCGTGCGGAGCGGCAGGAAAAAGGGCACCAAAAGAACGCCGACCAGCAATGCTGCCACGGCGCGGAACAGAGGGGAGCGGATGCCTGCTTGCGTCATGATTCTAACCTCCGAAAAAAAGTATCTGTTTCCATTATATTTTTTCGGATACACGAATATGCACGGCATCCCTCTGCGGTGTTAACGCACAGAGGCTGCTCGTATGCTTCCATCCCACCTGTCCGGTATTTGGTGCAACGCAAAAATGGCGGGGGTGAGCCCCGAATGCAAGCGCATTCGTCAACTCACCCCATGCTTGAATCAGTCAGCAGCCTTTGCTGCCTTTTTTGCAGCCTTTGCCTCGAGCTTGCGGCGCTTTTTGAGTTCCTTGGGGGAGAGCTCCTCCTCGGCGGCAAGGTCTGCCTTGAGAAGCGCGTCATATTCCTCCTCGATTGCTGCTGCCTCATCATCGTTGGATGCGCTCGGTACCATGTCACCGATCACCGACTTGATGCGGGTGATGATATCGGGAGCATGGTCAAGAAGATCTGCAACCTGCTCGATCGGCGTTGCCTTATCCTGAACGAGCGGGAGCATTTCCACTCTGCCGTCGGCATAAACCGTCAGAAAACCAATGGGATTGACGGTTACGCCGGTTCCGCCGCCACCGCCGAAGTTTTTAACGTTATCCTTTTCACCGGGGAGATCAAGACCGCCCGATGCAAAGCCCATCGAAACCTTGGAGATCGGGATGATCACAGTGCCCGAGGGCGTGTTGATCGGCTTTCCGACAACGGTGTCAGCGTCGATCAGGGTGCGGATCTGTTCCAGAGAGCTGTTGATAATTTGCTTAATAGAAGATTCGTATTCCATGTTCGTTTCCTTTCCTGAGGGAAGTTTATATAATTTTTATTTTTTTACGGATTTGGGGATCTCGTCGGCGAGCTCGGCACGCGCGGCAGCCTTTTCAAGAGCACTTGCCCGCTCGCGTTTCCATGCGAAAAGCATTGTGACGCCGATGACGAGGGCACGGTAGAGACGGATCGAGCAGATGATGTCGATTTCGGCACGCGTTTTTCCAGAGAGATAATCGGCACGCACCTGCATCTCGCCCGAGCGGCGACGGATTCGCGTGAATTTTTGGTCGATAAAGCCGATGATGGCTGCAACACTTGCAACCGTTGTTCCGTAGAGGACGGCTGTTTTTGCGGCGTCATCGGTTCCAACCGAGATCATAAGTCTCTTGACGCGAACGCGCATTCTGCCCTTTGTGACCTCATAGAGCTTTTTCAGGAGTGCCAGGATCATATCGAGGTTCTCCTTGAGGTTGGGGGAGGGGCGAGTTGCCGCCAGCGCCTTTTTTTGTTTTTTCTTTCTCGCCTTTTCCGCTGCCTTTTCGGCGGCACGGCGTTTCTTTTTTTCTGCCTTTGCGGCGAGCCGCTTTTGCCTGCGTTCTTCACGCTTGAGTGCTCTCTTGGGGTTGCGACAGCGCGAGAGATCGGTTTTTGCCTCCTCGGGATCCTTGTCGGAGAGAACGGTGTACCGAATTCCGAGCACGCTGACCACCACGCGCGGCTTTTTCGTGCATGTGATGCGCACCCTTGCAACGCCGAGCAGGAGCAAGAGAAGCAAAAGAAGGATCAATCCGCCAATACAAAGCAGAACGATCAATAAGGGATGCATGTCATTCCTCCTTTGTATCGGAATGGTCGGAGGGAGAGGGATCACCGTCTGCCCCACCGTCTTCAATAGGCGCGGAGCCGCTTTCGTAAATGACGTCTGTTTCTTCGGTGTCAACCGCCTCGCAATAATCGTGGGGGGTGAGCGATTCTGCCTCGGCAGCCTCTGCCTCCTCGATCGAAATCTGGTCGGCATCCACCTGCGCAGCTGCCACACTGAGTGCCTCGGTTTCGGGTAGCTCGTCGAGCGAGTTGATGCCGAACACGCGCAGGAATTTCTCGGTGGTGACGTAGAGCATCGGTCTGCCGGGGGCGTCGAGTCGACCTGCCGCCTCGATCAGACCCTTGTCGAGCAGCGAACCCACGGCGTAGGAGCTGTCGACACCGCGCACCAGGTCAACGAAGGAGCGAGTGACGGGCTGGTTATATGCGACCACCGCCAAAACCTCCATTGAGGATGCCGAGAGATTTCCGCCGCGGCGGATACCGAGTGCCTCACGGATATAGGGGGCGTATTGCTCCTTGGTGGTGAGCTGGCAGGAGGTGGGGTAGAGGAGTAGCTGAATGCCGTGATGCGTACCGTCCTCGGTGAAGCGCTCTGCCATCTGCGCCACCATTGTTTTGACGTCCTTCGTCGCAAGTCCCAGCACCTCGCCAAGCTTATCGTATCGCATCGGGTGACCCGCCGCAAAGAGGATCGCCTCAATCGCCTGCTCAATTTCCTGTGCAGAGGTCAGAGGCTCGAGCGTTGGTGCGTTTTGTTTCTTTTCTTCCATAGGTCTTTGGAGTTTCCTTTCGGGTTATGTGGGATCGGCATCGGAGTCACCGCTCTCGGTAATCGCCTTTGCCTGTTGTGCCATTGTGCTTACGATCTCCTGAACGTCCAGCCCGATATCGTCGATGATATCCTCGTCGGACTCGGAGAGCTGATCGTCGAGAATTTTTGCCAGGCGCGCTTCCTCCTCAAGATCGCTGTCGTCGGGGGGAAGGAGGTCGGGGGGCAGCTGCTCGGCATCCTTTGTTGCCTGTCGCTCTGCCGCACGCCGTGCGCGCTCCTCGGCACGCAGACGTTTTTTCTCGGCGAGCTTTTGCTCGCGCAGGATACGTCGCTGCTCGCGGTGCATCTCTGCCTTGGAGGATAGCGGAATCGGCTCGTCGTCGTCATAGGTCTTGCGTGTTTCGGCGTTGAGCGCCTCCTCGTCGGGCGGATTTTCATTGACCACAAAGCGCGTGTCGCTTCCGTGGATCGCGTGATCGTCATCCTCCTCGATCAGGATTTTACGAACCTTGATCAACTCAAGAATGCCGAGAAAGATCGCAATGAGGTCGGGGAGTGAGGTGGCGTCCGAGAGCAGCTCCTTCATCGAAGGATTGCGACGTCGCTTGGTCATGTGATGCAGAATACCAACGATCTTGACCTCAACCGGCACGATCGGCTTGGCGATCATGGGGGCGAACACCTGCTTTTCTGCCTTGGGGCGACTTTCGTTTGCCGCGATGATGCGGCGCACCGCCGTGCACAGGCTTGTTACCTGCTGATCGGCAACGTAGGTCACGTCCACCGAGATTTCGTCGGTGTCCTTTACCATTCTGCCGCTGTACGTCTGGTAGAGTGGGATCAGCTTTGTCACCGCTTCCTTTGCCTGCTGATAGCGGAGCAGGGCATCTGCCAGCTCGGCGCGGGGATCCTTTTCGTCCTCGGTCGCGCGCGGCAGAAGCATCTGACTTTTGATCCTCATCAGCTCGCTCGCCATCACGATAAACTCGCCTGCCAGCTCCATGTCCATCCGTTCTGCGGCTCGGATATACTCCAAATATTGGTCGCAGATCAGCGCGATGGGAATATCCTCGATATTCAGTTTGTTTTTGTTGATCAGGGAGAGCAAGAGGTCGAGCGGTCCCTCAAACTGCTCAATTCGGTAGGTAAGCGTTTCCATGCGGTCTGTTTTTACTTCGTCGGAGCGGATGCACCGACACCTTTCATATCAATGGCTTCCCGAGTCTGTGTCGGGATGCGATTTTGTTAATTGCAGGATCGTTAGTGAGCGATCAGGGGCGCCAGCAAACGGATCACACCGTTCGCGATGCCATAGGTCAGCTCATTGGCAATCCACGAGAAGGGGGAATAACCGAAGCGCGAGAGGACGATCACGGCAACGAGCACGCCGATCATGATCTGACGCTCGTAGCGCATAATGGAAAAATAGGTTTTGGTGGGCAGAAAGAGCAGCGCAATCCGCGAGCCGTCAAAGGGCGGGCAGGGGATGAGGTTGAACGCCATAAAGAGAAAGTTATACTGCGCGCTGAGAAAGAAAAGCTGAAAAGCCCAATAGGTGCACGTGGTGAGAAACGCGGGCATGCCCACAAAGGTGTAGAGCACAAAGAAGAGCCCCGCAAGCACGGCGCTGATCACACCGAGCAGCGCGTTTGCGGCAGGACCTGCAAGAGCCGAGAGTGCCATGCCGCGCTTGGGATTGCGGAAATAGCGCGCATTGACGGGAATTGGCTTTGCCCAACCGAAGCCGAAAATCAGCATCGAAAGAAATCCGATCGGATCGAGATGCTTGACGGGGTTGAGCGTGAGTCTGCCGAGGTTGTGGGCTGTCGGGTCGCCGCATTTCCAAGCCACATAGCCGTGCGCGGTCTCGTGAAATGCAAGCGCGAAAAAGATAATGGGAAGCGAGAGCAGCAGGGAGACGATAATGTCCCGAATATCGCCGCCGCTCAAAATGGAAAGTAGCATGGGAAAAACCTTTCTTCTTTGGAAATTTGAAAACTCAAACGGTCAAATACCAAAATTGTAAGTGTTGGTCTGCAGAATCAGAGCTTGATGCCCGATGCCGCTGCAATGAGCCTCCAAAGCTCATCCCGGCCCTGATTTTTCAGGGACGAATAAAAGAGAATCGGCGTGTCGGCGGGAATTTCGGGATGATTGCAGAGAAGCTCCTCTGATTTTTTGCGTTCGGTGGCGTTGAGCTTATCGCTCTTGGTTGCAACAACCACAAAAGGAATTTCTGCTTCACGCAAAAACTGCAACATCATTTCGTCATCCGCCGTGGGACCCACGCGGCTGTCGATCAGCTGGATCACCAGCTTGAGCAGATCGAGATTGGGGTTTTTGGTGAAATATCCGTCGGTGAGAGCCGACCATTGCTCCTTGTCCTCGGGACGCCGCTTTGCAAAGCCGTAGCCGGGCAGGTCCACGAGAAAGAGCTTTTTGTCAACGTCGTAGAAATTGATCGTGATGGTTTTTCCGGGAGCAGAGCTCACGCGAGCGAGCGATTTGCGCCCGAGAAGTGAGTTGATCAGCGAGCTTTTTCCAACGTTGGAGCGACCCGAAAAGGCAATCTGCACCATCGGATCGGTGGGGAATTGTCGGGGCAGTCCCGCGCTGATACGCAGGCTGACCGCATTGAGATTGAGAGCCATCTTGCGGATGCTCCTTTCTGATCTGAATTGGGGAATTGGCGTTATTGCTTGTCAAAGCGCACCTGATTTGCGGTGGGCGTGTTGACGGGGATAAAGGGCGCGGAGGAGCGTGTCTCCGTGTCCGACGCCTTTTCGAGTCTTTCGGGCTTGGCGGGCACGAGTGCGTGCGCGAGCACCTCGGAAATCTTGCGGCAAGGAACGAGCTCCATATTTTCGCGTGCGAGCGGATCAAGCTCCTCAAGATCACGCAGATTATCCTGCGGAATGAGCACCTTCTTCACGCCGGCATTGTATGCCGCCATCGTTTTTTCTTTGAGACCGCCGATCGCGAGCACACTGCCGCGCAGGCTGATCTCGCCTGTCATTGCAACCTCGCGGCGAACGGCTCTGTCTGAGAGCGCACTCACGAGCGCCGTCACCATTGTCACACCTGCGGAGGGACCGTCTTTGGGAACCGCGCCCTCGGGGAAGTGGATGTGAATATCCTTTGTTTTGTAGAAGTCGGTGGGAATGCCGTATTCGGTAGCGATCGAGCGAACGTAGCTCACCGCGAGCTTTGCGGATTCCTTCATCACGTCGCCGAGCGAGCCCGTGGTCTCGATCTTACCGCTGCCTTCCAGCACGGCAACCTCAACCTTGAGCAGGCTTCCGCCCAGCTCTGTGTAGGCGAGTCCATTGACCACGCCAATCTCATTCTCCTCGCCGATCAGCTCGGGGAGAAGCTTGCGCGCGCCGAGATAGGATGCAAGGTCGGTTGCCTTGACCGTGATCTGCTTTTTCTCCTCGGCAAGCAGGCGCCGACTTGCCTTGCGGCAAAGCGCGGCAACTGTGCGCTCCAAATTACGCACCCCCGCCTCGCGTGTGTAGTAGTCGATGATCTCCAGAATAGCATCATCGGTGATTTTGAGCATCTTTTTGTTCAGACCGTGACGCGAAAGCTGCTTGGGAATGAGATATTGCTTGGCGATCGCCAGCTTTTCACGCTTGGTGTAGATGCCGAGCTCAATGATCTCCATGCGGTCGCGCAGAGGGCGCGGAATGCTCTCCAGCGAGTTTGCGGTGGCAAGAAACATGCAATGCGAGAGGTCGAGAGGAAGCTCCACGAAATGATCGCGGAAGGTCTTGTTCTGCTCGCCGTCAAGCACCTCAAGCAGGGCCGAGGTGGGGTCACCGTGCGAATCGCGCGTGAGCTTGTCGATCTCATCGAGCAGGAGCAGGGGATTGCAAACACCCGCCTGCGTGATCGCGTTGACGATCCGCCCGGGCATTGCGCCGATATAGGTTTTTCTATGACCGCGGATGTCGGCCTCATCGCGCACACCGCCGAGCGAGATGCGTACGTATTTACGATTCATCGCGCGTGCAATAGATGCTGCGATTGAGGTTTTACCCACGCCGGGAGGGCCGACCAGACAAAGAATCTGGTTGCGCAGCTCGGGGCTCATTTGCTTTGCGGCGATGTATTCCACGATGCGCTCCTTGACCTTTTCCAAACCGAAGTGATCGGTGTCGAGCACCTTTTGCACGCGGTCGAAGCGCAGGGTATCACGGGACTGCTTGGTCCACGGAATATCAAGACAAATATCGAGATAGTTGGCAAGCACGGTTGCCTCGGCAGACCCGAAGGGCGCCTTAGCAAGGCGATCGTTTTCTTTTTTGAGCTTTGCGCGCACCTCGTCTGGGAGATCGGCTTCGTCGATCCGATGCGCAAACTCCTCCACGTCGCTGCCCTCGCCCAGCTCCTCCTGAATCACCTTCATCTGCTCGCGCAGATAGTATTCGCGCTGGTTGCGGTTCATGCGTGCGGTCACGCGGCGACGAATCAGGGCTTCCTCCTCGAGTACCTCGGATTCCTCGCCGAGAATTTCGAGCAGCTCCTCTGCGCGACGCAGGGGATCGAAGCATTCAAGCACCGCCTGCTTGTCAACGTTGCGGATCAGAATGTTTGCAGCGATGAAGTCGGCGAGCAGACCGGGATCGTCAAAAAGGCGCGCGGCAGAGAGGATATCCTCGGTGTTTGCGGGGAGCAGCTCTGCGGTTTCCTTGAGCGCGCGGAGCATTTCGTGAACCGCCGCCTCACCGCGAACGCCGCCCTTATCGGGCAGAATGATATGCTTGACGTGCAGATCGGCCTCCAGATGCTTGCCGTTTTTGCGGAAGCGCTGTGCGGTGGCACGGAGAAATCCCTCGGCAATGATGCGCGTTTGACCCTCGGGGGTGCGGAGCAGCTGCTTGATCTTTGCCACGGTACCAACCGTGTAGTAGGGAAATTCGTTGAGGTCACCTTCCTCGCGGTAGTCGCGGTAGGTGGTCAGAAAAATAAAGGCGTTCCCGTTTCCTGCGAGCTTTGCGGCGGCTTCAGCCTCCTCGTCGTTCGGTTCAAAGTTGACCGTCACGGCAGGGAACGCAACGGTTCCGCGCAGGGCGATCACGGGCAGGGTAATTTCATCAATTTTTTCAATGTAAGAGGGCATTCCAAAATCCTTTCGGGGTAACTCATTGGCGTGCAGAACATGCGATACGCACCCATTTTTGATTGTAAAATCCGTTTATATTACAATTATTATCTTATTATATCACACTTTCTCTCAAATTTCCATAGGTTTGGCAAAAAAAGTTACCCATTTTGCAATCTTTTTTGCTCGAAAAAACGACTTTTTTCAGAATGGCGTATTTACTTATAAATTTTTTTGTGGTATACTATCCATGATCGAAACGTTACAACGGGGAGGGCAGACAATGAAAAAGGAAAAGCACAGTACGTTTGAGTTCCTCTTGTCAAACGGCAAGGACCGTATTCGCGCGGAGCTTGAGAAAAAGACGTTCAGCGCGACTGTTGAGATTTTTTTGAATGAAGAGCTGCTTTCTTTTGAGAAGGTCGATTTTGATGTTGGCTATTGGCTGAAATTCTTTGAGGTCGACGGCACGCCCTGCCTGATCTGCATCAAGGAAATCGAGGAGCTTGGTGAGGATTGCGAGGTCAAATGCTATCAAAACGGATGCTCACTCACCGACGGTGATACCGTTGAAGAACTCAAGCGACGTATTGAGGACCCGCACTACGGTGAGGTATATAGCGCGGCAAAACAAAGAAAAAATCTTCTTTGGTCGGTGGTCGTATCGTTGCTTGTGGCGGTTGCAATCGTTCTGATCTGGGGAAGGCATGTGTCACCGTGGGAGCAGGCGATTCTGTTTTTTGGCACGCTGATTCTTTATTGGGGAAAGCACCTGATCGACCATGTCACCGATCGTAGGATCCGCAAAAGCATTCTGCGGATGTTTTCCGAAAATGACAAAAATAATTGATTTTATGCTTTACAAATTGCAAAAAATGTGATATAATAATTCCGAAATTGGCTTTTATTTAATTTGCATGGAGGTGCGAGGTACTATGCAATCCAACCCCTTTGTTCTCAAAAGTGAATACAAGCCCACAGGGGATCAGCCCGAGGCGATCGCGCAGCTTGTTGAGGGGATCGAGGCAGGGGAGCGGATGCAAACCCTGCTCGGTGTCACGGGCTCGGGCAAGACCTTCACGATGGCAAACGTCATCGCACGCACCAACCGCCCAACGCTCATTCTTGAGCCGAACAAAACGCTTGCTGCACAGGTCTGCTCCGAGATGCGTGAGTTTTTCCCCGATGCGGCGGTAGAATATTTTGTTTCTTACTATGATTACTACCAGCCCGAGGCGTATATCCCGGGCAAGGATATGTATATCGAAAAGGATGCCCTGATCAACGATGAGATCGACCGCCTGCGCCACAGCGCCACAAGCGCGCTTTTTGAGCGGCGTGACGTGATCATCGTGGCGTCGGTCTCCTGCATTTATTCGCTCGGTGACCCCAGCGAATATCAGGGGCTTGTGCTCGCCGTGCGAACGGGCATGCAGATGAGCCGCGATATTTTTATCCGCAAGCTCGTGGCAAACAGCTATAACCGAAACGATATGTCGCTCGTCCGTGACTCCTTCCGCGTCAACGGCGACACGGTTGAGGTGATCCCCGCAAATATGAGCGACAGCGCACTCCGTGTGGAGTTTTTCGGGGACGAGATCGACCGAATTTCCGAAATCAACATCGTCACGGGCGAGATGAAGCGCCTGCTCTCCTATGCCGCCATTTATCCCGCAACGCACTATGCGGTGTCGGACGAAAAGCGTGAGGCGGCGCTGCAGCAGATCGAGCGCGAAATGCTCGAGCGTGTTGCGTATTTCGAGTCCGAAAACAAGCTTCTGGAGGCACAGCGCATCCGCGAACGCGTCCGCTATGACCTCGAAATGCTCCGCGAGATCGGCTTTTGCTCGGGCGTGGAGAACTATTCGCGCGTGCTCTCGGGACGTCCCGAGGGCTCAACCCCCTTCACGCTCCTCGACTATTTCCCCGAGGATTATCTGATGTTTATCGACGAATCGCACGTCACGGTGCCGCAGGTGCGCGGTATGAGCGGCGGCGACACGGCACGCAAGAAAAATCTGGTTGACTACGGCTTCCGCCTGCCGTCGGCATTTGACAACCGCCCGCTCAAATTCGAGGAGTTTGAGTCGAAGCTGAACCAAACGGTGTTCGTTTCGGCCACGCCCGG
>CAJKPX010000059.1 GCA_905201895.1 uncultured Eubacteriales bacterium
TAATAATTTTATCTAAAAATATAAAAGTAACAAAATAACCTAAAACGGGTTCATATATTTTGGAATTTGGCATCTCAACACTTGTAACCAGATTAAGCCCAAACGCTGCAATTAAAACAACGATAAATCCAAAATATACAACATCATTTCCAACGAATAAATGATTATTTATCAACCCAAGAATCAATATAACCAAGGCAACAAATTGAATTATAAAACAACCAATAAATCGCAATTTATAATTGTCCTTTTTTTCTTTCAATTTATAGTATTCAAAGTTTGTATAAACATTTTCAGGAATATTATATTTTTGTCTGAATGCATCGCTTTTTTCTTTTTGCCTTAATTCAATCTCGGAGAGCTTTAATTCAGATATGTCTTTAACTTTTGGCTTATATATATATTTTGAAGCTTCTTGCTCTATTTCCTTTAGATTGAAAGTAGAAACATCTTTAATCAAATACTTATTTAATCTTTCTTCTTCCAGTAAAAAGGCAGGTTTGGAAATTTCATATAATTTATCATAGTTTGTTAAAACAAGCTCCAAATTGCACATAACATTTTCAATCATCTGTTCATATGAAAGCTTGTGATATGGCAATAAATAGTTCGCCCCTAAATCAATGGAGTTGGCTGATTGCAGAAATACTTCAAAATCTTCTAAAACAATAAGTCGAGGGAAAACATCTCTAATTAAGAAAAGTCTCCCCAATCGTACGGCTTTATATTGATCTCTTTGGTCGTATTCTATATTTAAATAAACATCATTTTCAAAACGGAACAAAGAAGATGGGGTCATAATGTTTTTCATTTCTTTAATCTTTCTTCCGCCCAAAGAAATAATAAATCTTTCAATTTTACTCACAAATTCACAACCTTTCGCTTTGAGGTGTTGCATATAGTTATTATATCATGAAAAATATAACTTGTAAATACCTTTTTAGAGTTTGCACCTATGCCAAGTCAATTTGCACCAAAATTGAAATTTTGGCAAAAAGAAAACCCCGAAAACCTTGTGGTTTCGGGGTTTGTAGATAAATTCCAATTGGAAATAATTATCTCTTGGAGTTTTAGCAATACCGTTTGATATCGTGAATATCGTGTAATATCGTTTGATATCGTAGCTTTATCGTGTGATTTCGTGCGATATCGTGAATATCGTGAGTATCGTCGCATAAAGTGTTGCACCAAATTTGCACCAAAATCACACCAACGCTTAACGCCTATTCAGCTCGACAAATTGGAATTTGTTTATTTGTTTGAATATGTATACTTTGCGATTAAGGTTTGTTCAATACTATCTTCCGTTGTATCTGCAAAAAGGGTTCTTTCGTAAGTATAGCTTTCGTGTTCAAGGCAAACTTCCAACATAAAAAGGAATATGCCCATATCAATTTTATTGTAATACCGCACTTTATCGGCAGGCATAATTCCTCTCTTACCGGGCTTCTTAAATCTGTATATCATCAAGTTATTGCTTGTATTTTCCACAATCCAAGGTTGTGTATTACAAGCACTTGGAGTGAAACGAACAATCTCTGCAACACGAAGCGTATCACCAATCCAAATTTCATTCAAGGGTTTTCTCTTTGATTTGAACATATCTTTGCGGAACATATCCTCGGGCATTTTTGCTATTGAGATCATAATGACAAAATCAAGACCGTTCACCTGCATATTTTGCGGTTTTCCGATGCCAAACCACAAAGCACCGATATTCTGTGATGCAAGATATAAATCAATCTGTTCGCCGATGTATCCAATGTTTCTCAAATATTCACCCTTTGTTTCGCTGTAAAACAAGATACAGTATTGTCCGCCTCTTTTGCAAGTGGTTTCGCTTTCGGGAACAATGCAAATCTCTGTTTTGATTTCAGGGTTGAGTGGTTTTGTCGTTTTAATAAAGTCTTTTAGTCCTTGAACTTCGCCCTCGGTCAGCGTATCAGTATTTTTGAATATATGAAAGGACTTTCGTTTGAATATTTGCTTGTAGTAATCCATTTTCTCTCCGTCCAATTCAAGTTTATCTATTAGTTGTATTATACCATAAAAACGGTGAAAAGTAAATAGGACGGCTCAATTTTTTACAAATTGAACCGCCCTTTTTGATCAAAGCAAATCGTGCTCGATAGATTCAGCCATCTTGGCTTTGTATTCTTTGAAAATGTGAACGTAGATATTAGAGGTGATTTCGGTGTTGCAATGACCGAGGTGCTCGGAAATTGCCTTAACATCATAGCCGTTGTTAATAAGCAAGCTGGCGTTACTGTGTCGGAGTCCGTGAACGCTCAAAGACGGCATATCATTTTCCACAAGTATCTGTTTCAGCTTCTTGTTCGTAAAGCTCCTGCAATAATAATTGCCGACCTCGGATGTAAAGACGATGTTAGGATGTACCCACGCACCGCCCACAACAGCCTTTAGCTCGTCTTGCTTTTCCTTGTGGCGTAGTAATAGCTCCTTAACGTATGTACTCATTAACACGTGGCGTTCACTCGTCTTTGTCTTTGGCGTTTGGAGCGACCACATATTGTCTGCGTAAGTAAGCGTGTACTTGATAGATATAAGATTGTTTTCAAAGTCGATATCTTCCCAGCGTAGAGCAAGGCACTCGCCTATACGCATACCTGTGAACAGCAAAAACTGAATGATGGTATTGAACGTACTGTATTCCTTTGTAAGCTCCATTAGCTTTTGGCACTGTTCCTTAGTAAGATACTTGACTTTCTTATCCTCGGTAGTGCCCTTTTTGTAGTGGGCACTATGGCAAGGGTTTTTCTTAATATATCCCTGTTCAAGGCCAAACTGGAACACGCTTGACATGACTATCTTAAACTTGCGTGTTGTTTCGGGTGCAACCTCAAGCCCTGTGAAGAAGTTAGACAAGGACTGCGTAGTAATGTCCTTAATCTTCTTGTTACCATAAACAGGAAGCATATACATTTCCAAATTACGCTGGTAGTTGTTCCTCGTTACAGGCTTCAACTCGTTTTGAGCATACACACGAAGGTAAATATCCACAAGCTCCTTAAAACGCATATTTTCGTCAAGCCCCTGTGAGAATTTGCACTTGCGTGAAAAGTCGGTGTATGCTTCAATAACCATCTTTTCAGCCTTTGTCGGTGCTGTGCCGTCGGGAACTTTGAATGTCATTGTGTGACGAATTGGCTTTCCGTATCCATCAAAGCCGTCCGATACTGTAAAGCGGTAGGTGTTCTCTCCACGCTTGGTTACGCCTTTAATTTTGATGATGTTTTCATTATTGTTACTCATAATTACAAGTCCTTTCTTTCAGTTAGCACGCCGGCTGAAGATTAGCCAACATATTGCAAAGCGTATCAAAATTGATAAGTGCTTTCGTGCCAGAGTAAATGGCAGGTAGCTGTCCAGCCTTCAGCATTCTGCGAAGTGCGGACTCATTGATTAAGCCTGTTGCGGCAATCTGTCTTACAGACATCATTCTCGGTATGTTATTGTTTCTATTTTCCATAAGTAATATCCTTTCTATTATCGGTTGTCGAGCAAGAAGCCGTACGATGTGTAAAGGCAACTGCTCTCAAGTCTAATATTACGCCCATATGCTTCATAGTCAAAGTAGGGCTGAATGTGTTCGGGTATATCAATACAGCAGTATTCTTCTGCGTAGTAATAACCCAGCTCCTCATCATCGGTAACATCGGTGAGCAAATCGAAATTGTCAAGCTCGTCCAAAAGCTCTAACACATCTGACACGCTTCTACAAGCCTCATATTCAAGCACCGCCCCCAGCTTGTCAGCCTCATCGTCTGACAAGTCCTCAAGGCGTTGTGCCAGCTCATTCAAGGCTTGTACGCTTGAATACTCCGAAATCACATCACCAAGTCCGATGATCTCATTTTCATAATCGGTAATGAAGTATTCTTCGTAATACTCATTGATACCGATTGCTTCCAGCACCTCGTTGAGCTTATCCTCGCTCACGGGGAGCTTTACCCATTTCCCGATGAGATAACCCTCGGTGTACTTTCCAAGATTTGTAATAAAGATTTTCATAGTTCGTTATGCCTTTCTTAATTCATTTGATATTTGATGGTTTTTGCACTATAAGATAAGTACACCCATCTTCTTTTCTTACGATGTTCTTTTTCAATAGCTTTGTTCTTCACATACATAGTTCGTATTCCTTTCAGCAAACGCATAAATATGCGTAATTATTATAATTTATTGTATAATTTTTCGTTTGTGTTTAACACTTACACTTCTATTGTAGTGCTCATTTTTAGCCTTGAACAAACTTTTTGAAAATTTCCTACATTAAATTATATATCTCTTGGTTTTGTCACAGGAACTAACGCCACGCCAAAGGTGCTCGTAATTTTATCATAGTGCATATATATTCAAATGATAAGGAAAAGGCAAAGTTTATAAAAGAAGCAACCCCACCTCCATCACGGAGGCAGGGTTGCCCTTTTGGAAAATAGAAAAGAAAGAAAAGAAAGGAATAAAAAATTGAAAGACTTACATATTCTACGCCTTACTAAAATTGCTACTGCAACTTTATATATTATATAGGTTATCAAAGCGACTCATAACAAAAAACAACGTTATGTTCAAAATATTTTATTCCTATATGTTCCTTTCATTTCAACGCACGTACTTGAGCTTTTGCCAAGTCTTTTCCTTATTATAATCATATCCTATGTCAACCATCGCAATACCCTGTAAATTGCAATACACAGGATTGATCTTGTCTACATCGAGCTTACGCAAGAGCAGATAGGTTAAATAGTGTTCCGCTTGCAAGTAAAACGATACAAGGCTTGGCGGATAGTCGGGCTTGTACGATGGCACAAGGAACGTGGCAACGTAGCCCTCAATGGTTTCGTTAGTGTCTTTGGAAACAAAGTCCTTTTTTCTAATCTCAATTAAGTTAGCTTTCATTGGTATATACCCCCTATTATGCTGTTTTATCAGTTCTTAATATTTCTATTGCCTTTTGAAGAATAGCAACCTTGTCTTGAAGCTCTTTGAGCATACAACGCTCAAAATACTGCGTAACCCTCATATCATCTTCTGTGAAGTTAAGCGTTATATCGTGTTCCGGCAGGGCTGGAACAATTCTGTCCTCTCGGACAAAATCTTTAAGCTCTATACGCTTGCCCTCGGAGTCAAGCAATTCACCGCCTGCAAGCTCCTTGGCGTTTTGATACGCCTTGTAGTCCTCAAAAGTAATCGGTGCACCATTGGCGTTGAAAATCACATCATTTGGCGTACTTAAACGCTCGTTCATATACGCCTTAAAGAGCTTGTACTCCTCGGCATCGACCTTGCCACTCTCAATAAGCGTTTGTGCAAAGATTTCACTTGCTCCGACAAAGTCTTCAGTTGAAACATGGCTCTTATCTTCTTCAGGCTTAATTAGATACGCAGGATTTGGAATCTTCTCCCGAAGAACATTACTGCCATCTTTTTTATGGTCATATACATAAAACAAATCCTTTTCAGCCCTAACAAGTGTCTTTATTCTGCGATGGAGCTGAACAAGAGCGTTGTCGCCGTAGTAGTTCTCGTCGGCAACATATTTCTTCTTTTTCTTTACATCGGGCTTGTAATACTCGTTCAAAGGCACATAAGACGGAATTATAATCGCCTCTCCTGTAAATGCCTTATTGTAATAACGAGATTGAACAGTAGTACCTGTGTATGTGTTCAACAGCCTCATAAACGACGAGTAAGAAAAGCTATCATCCCTTAATTCATCAAGTATAAGGCATTGTTGCGAAGCATAGTCTTGCATAGGGTCATTTTCGTCAGAAGCTATATAATACGACCACTTCCTTTGCTGACAGTATGCCATCGCAAGTGCGGTTTTTCCGCAACCGCCACCGCCCTCGATAAAGATTACTTCAAGCGAACGAGTATGTTTATATTCTTCATACAATCCCGCTCTTTGAGCGGCAAAGGCTTTTTCAATTTTGGTATCAAATTCAGCCATCAATTTGCGATACAGCGTATTTTTGCCCAACTGTTCACGAAACTGATATTGTAAAATTCTATAGTTAATTATATCGTCTTTAAGCTTATCAAAATTGCGTTCCAAAGCACTCCTTTTCTTTACAGACGGAGTGCTCTTTAGATATAAGTCAAGAGTGCCCATATCTATATTGGTAACAATTTCCTGTTCCGTATGCGGCGTGCGTTCGGGATGGTTTTTATGCAACAAATATTGGAGCATATACTCCCATGTACGCCCTTGCTCAATCTTGCCCACAGGAAATGCGTGCTTCAGCATATCAAACTTAAAATTGGTTTTGTTGGTTTTTCGCATACAAATATGGTAATGTGCTTGTTCGACCTCGCCTTTTTCGTTTACATCATTTTCGTGTAATATGTACGCGTATTCAATAACATCGTTATCATACTTATTAAAAAAGGCTTTAATGTATTGTTCATCATAGGTTAGAACAGTATCACCTATCTCGTCAATCAGCTCTTGGTTGTTAAGATGGTTTTCAACAGTAATGCGAACAAACGCAACACTTAAAGTACAAGGGGTGTCATCACAGATATCGTCCTCAAGTTCGATAATACGCACTTCGGGTAATTTAGCCATTTGCAATACCTCCTTTCATAGAATAAGGGATAGCGTAAATAGCAAAAGCTCCAAATCGATTGAGATCTGGAGCGTAAAAGAGGATAGCTGTACTACAGCCATAGTAAAATTTTTTAAACATCTTTCTAATCTCCAAATAAAATATTTAATTTACTATAAGCAACCCTATCAGCGTTTATAATTAAAAATGGTCGACCAACGCAAAAAGGGTATACCTATTAATAGAGCATTTTGTTGCTTTTGGAGGATGATAAGCAAAATTTGTGCACAAATTTTTTCGAAATCGGAACTTGCTTATTCCTCCACGCTTATATTTTAGTGCACTATTGGAAAAACGAAAAATGAACGCAGTTTACCACCTGTGGCATAGTAAACCATAGCTTAGTTTATGTTCATATGCCCATATAGACAAGGCATTTGGGACATATGGACATATAAACATAAAGCCCAGTGAGGAATGATAACTCACTGGGCACGGACTTAGGATAATGTAGAAAAGCATTGAAATATAAGGCTTTTTGTATATATTGAAAATGCTGTGGGACATATGGAACATATGGACATACGCATTAACGCCAATAATGATGAAAAATCACTTCTATGCGGTTGTGTGAAATAAGTTGGCTGATAATGCCTATACGCTCAAGGTCATATGATCCTTTGTAATTTTGGTAGTAAGGATGAGCTAATGCTCGTTCCAGCTTGGACTCGGAAACGAACAAATCTCTATACTGGTGCAGAGGACTCCACTCGTATTCCATTTCACGATAGGCACTTTTGACGAAATCGGAGCGGTATTGGTGAACAGCACAATTACTATCAATGCCGTCCGATAGAGCACACCCCTCGCCATACCTTTCTACACGCTCTGCAACGTACTTTTCGATAGCATCCCTGTAATCAAAAAGGCAATACGCCAAATGCTCCTTGCCCCCTTTTTCGGTAGTCCAGCATCCTATAATATGACCGTCACGCCATACAAGGTTGTCGGTAGTCAGCTTGCCAGCCTCAAGGGAGCTTCTTCTAAAGCCAAAGGCTTGTGCTAATATCTGTGCCTCGTTGCGTGCGTAGTGGTTGGTATGGTGCTCTGTATGTACGCCCCTGTTATTTGTTATATCTTCTGTACGCCGTCTATAATCGCCCCAGTCGGAGAGCTTATAGAAATCTCGGTTGTCGGTGCACCCAAACAAACTACGATTGATAGCGGATAGGTCTTTTGACAAAGTGAAATTGCTACAAGTTTCTGCACGATGTTCTATATACTCACGCACGTGCGACTCTGTTATATCGTTAATGCTTCTAATTTCAGGATGTGCCGTTTTCATCCAATCAGCATAGGTTGCAACGGAGCTTTTATAAGTCCGCATACTCGCATAGGAATGTATGCCCCTAACGGCTCTACCGCTGTTGTAGTTCTCAACCCCTCGTTGTTCCTTTTCCTTTTTCTGCCCGTATGCACGCTGATTTTCTAATCGTGTGATAAGCTGTTGCTTTAAGTTCTGTTTGTTTCGTGCCATCTTGTAGCCCCCCTTTCTGACGAAGTTATTAAGTAGAAATGACCACCTTTTCGCATTTTAATTTTAGGGTGCACGAAAGTGTAGCTAAACGATACCCCTGTAATGATGAAATTGCCAACGCTCACAGCGTTGCTAATTTCTGCGTTGTAGGCATACGCCTACTTGTTTCCGTATGGAGAAGCGTAGTCGCATTTCAAATATTCAATGCGACTCCGTTTCTCCATACAACAAAATGATAGTTTTGATATATATGCGTATATTATCAAAACTCCCTTATCCACCTACCTTTTTTCTGCTCCTTGCCTTTTTCTTTGCTCCTTTCTGTATAGTTAATCGACCAAATCTTTTGGTACTTTTATACTATACTGCTTTTGCCCCCGAAATATAAAATTTCAAGGTCAAAGGCAAAGTGCGGTGCAAAGCCAAAATCCAAAAACCAGTAAGAAAAAGGACGGTGAAAATAAAAAAAGGCACACCCAAAATTGAGTGTACCTTCTATTGAAATTGGCGTGTTTTTGTGCTGTTTCACTTGCACCAAAACCCACGCCAAAATAAACTTGCACCAAATTTGCACCAAAACCGCAAACTTGGCAAAAAGAAAACCCCGAAAACCGTTGTGGTATCGGGGTTTTTTGATAATTGCCGTAAGGCTGTAATTATCTCTTGGAGAACTGGGGTGCACGACGTGCAGCCTTGAGTCCGTACTTCTTTCTTTCCTTCATTCTGGGGTCGCGAGTGAGGAAGCCAGCAGCCTTGAGGGCGGGCTTGTTCTCTGCGTCAGCAGCAACGAGGGCACGTGCCAGACCGTGGCGGATTGCGCCTGCCTGACCCGAGATACCGCCACCGTTTACGGTTGCGATGATGTCGAACTTGCCTTCGGTTCCGGTTACGCCAAAGGGCTGGTTAACGATGAGCTTCAGGGTCTCAAGACCGAAGTAATCGTCGATGTCGCGCTTGTTGATGGTGATCATGCCCGTGCCGGGAACGATGCGAACGCGTGCAACCGACTTCTTTCTTCTGCCGGTGCCGTAGAAATAGGGCTTAGAACTTGTATACATCTGCTTTGTCCTTCCTTTCCTTCAATCAAAGCTCGTAAGCTTCGGGCTTCTGAGCCTCGTGCTTGTGAGCCTCGCCGGCATAAACCTTGAGACGGGTGAATGCGCTGGCACCGAGGGTGTTCTTGGGGAGCATGCCCTTAACAGCGAGCTCCATTGCGCGCTCGGGCTTCTGTGCCATCATGGTTTTAGCCTGAACCGACTTCATGCCGCCGATATAGCCGGAGTGATGGTAGTAGTACTTATCCTCCATCTTGTTACCCGAAAGGGTAGCCTTGTCGGCATTGATGATGATAACGAAGTTTCCGCAGTCCACGTGAGGGGTGAATTCGGGAGCGTTCTTGCCGCGAAGCAGATCGGCAGCAACAACGGCAACACGGCCGAGGGGCTTGCCTGCAGCGTCCAGAATATACCACTTGCGAACTACATTTTCTTTTTTCTGCATAAATGTAGACATTGTAGGTTTCCTCCAAACAAAATAAATAGATATTTTTTCATGCTCGCATATTATAACACAACCGATAAACCTTGTCAAGTGTTTTTTGAAAAATTTTTTTACAATTTTAATTTAGCACCCCTCAACCTCTTGTTTTCTCGCGTTTTTGGCGTTTTTCGTGCCAAAAGCGAGATCGCGAAATCATTTTTTCGCGGGCTTTACACGCAGAGTGACCACCTCAAAGCCCGAAATGGGCAGGGTGCAGGTGCGTCCGTCGAGGGCGATTTTGCTGCCGTTCTGCTCAAGCATGTCGCAGATCTCCACGCTCTCGGCATCAAAACCGAGCGTGAGCGTCACGGTGTCCTTCATATTCTTATATTCGTACATGCGCAGGATCAGATCGTCGCCCTCCTCTGCCTCCTTGACCGTCTCGCACATCACGTGGTCGCAATCGAGCGTCACGAGCGAGAAGGCGGTGGGGATGCGGTCGGTGTCGCCGCAGGCTGCAACCGCAACGAGCGGATCGTTGAGGAGATACGCCTCCTTTGCAACGTCGGTCTGCACCAGCGTGCCAACGTGCGGAACGATCGAATACACGAAGCGATGCTCGCCCTGATCTGCCTCGGGGTTGGGCTCGGTGCCGCACTTGAAGAGCGAGAGCTGCATCACGCCGTCATGGATATCGTAGCCGTATTTGCAATCGTTGAGGAGTGCCACGCCGTAGCCGCCCTCGGAGAGATCGGCGTATTTGTGCGCACAGACCTCAAAGCGTGCCGAATCCCAGCTGGTATTTTTGTGCGTGGGACGCTCAACCGTACCGAATTGGATCTCATAGGTTGCCTTGTCGGCGTTGATATCAACGGGGAATGCCGCCTTGACCATCAGGTGGTGCTCATGCCAATCGGCAACCGTGTCAAAGTCGATGCGACGGAGCGTATCGTAGAACCAGACCGTTTGGGTAACGGTGGAATTCTTGTAGGGGCGCGTGATGCGGATGCCGCGTCTTGCACCGTCGTCGATCACCTGCACGTTCGAGAGTGCGGTGAGCGCGGTGTAGCAATCGAGCGAATACTCCTGCCATTCCCAGTTGTCATACTTATCGGGGTGGTCGGGGTAGATGCGAATTTCGTTGCCTGCCTGACCCGCAGCGAGCACCTCGCGTCCTGCCTCCTTGTCGTAGATCGAGACGATCTGCATGGAGTCATCAAAGACCACTCGGAAAAGCGCGGTTTCCACCGTCTTGCCCTCGATGCGGATGTTGTTTTCGGTCACGGGTGCTGCCACGCAGGCATAGCCCTTTGCGGGAATGTCCGACACAAGTGCAGTCTTGCCGTTCACCGTCACCGTGCCGCTTGCCGTGAAGGAATGGGGGTTGAATACCACGTAGCCATGCTTTTTGTCAAGACTCTGCGCAACGCGTGCGCGTGCCGAAGAAGCGATCGCCTCACCGATGTCGCGAATGATGGCGTAGTCGATGTCGCTCTGATCGTAGACCGCCTTGATCGAGGAGCCGGGGATGATATCATGGAACTGATTGGTGAGGATTATTTCCCATCCGCGGCGGAAATCTGCCTTGGGGAAGGGTGTACCGAACAGGATGCGATCGAGCGTGGCGAGAGCCTCGGCGCCTTGGTAGAGCAGCTCGGACCGGCGGTTGTTGCGCTTGTTCTTTGCGATCGAGGTGTAGGTGCCGCGATGGTACTCCAGATAGAGCTCGCCGCGCCACGTGGGAACCTTCCGGTTCACCATGCGCTCCTCCATGCGGCGCAGGAAGTCGCCAACAAATCCGGTTCTTGCATTGGGGATCCCGGGGATGCCCTTTTCCTGGCGTTCGATCATTTCGACCTGCTCGGGGGTGGGACCTCCGCCGCCGTCACCGTAGCCGTAGGTGATCATTACCTCGTCCGTGAGCATTTTCTGCTTGTAGCGATCGTAGGTGCCGATCATCATGCGAGGATTTGTGGTGCCAACGTAGGTACTGCGGTGTGCGGGAAGCTCGCCCAGATTTCGCGCGGTCAGGAAGTAGGTATTGACCGTTGTGCCGTCGATGCCCTGCCAGCCGAAGGTGTCGTAGGGCATGGGGTTGGTGTCGTTCCAGCTGATCTTGGAGGTCACGAACCAATCCACTCCCGTTTTGCGCAGGATCTGCGGGAGTGCGGCAGAGTAGCCGAATACGTCGGGGAGCCAGAGCACGCGGCTGTCCACGCCGAATTCCTCGCGGAAGAAGCGCTTGCCGTAGACGATCTGACGCACAAGGCTCTCGCCCGAGGAGAGGTTGCAGTCTGCCTCAACCCACATCGCGCCCTCGCATTCCCATCTGCCCTCGCGTACCAGCTTTTTGACCTCCTCGTAGAGGGCGGGAGCCTCCTCCTTGAGGTCCTGATAGAGCAGGGGCTGAGAGGAGGTGAACTTGTAGGAGGGATAGCGGCGCATCATCTCCACAACCGTGGAGAAGGAGCGCTGCACCTTCTCGCGGGTCTGCTGAAGCGTCCATTTCCACGCACAGTCAATGTGTGTGTGACCCACACACAGCGCGGTTGTGGGCTGCTCGGAGCAATATTTTCCGTAGAATTCCTCATCCATGTATGCCTGCGCGCGTGCGATCGACGCAAAGAATTCGGGGGAGCCGATCTCGAACAGATCGAGGAGCGAGACGGCATTGTCGAGGTGATAGAGCGTCATGGAATAATCGCGGCTGCGATCGCTGAGAAACTCGAGCGTCTGGAAGGGAACGTCGATGTCATACCAAAGGTGCTCCACGTCGGTGCGAACGTTGAGCAGCTGGACGTTCAGAGCCTCTTTACCGGGAATCTGACCCGAGTATGCGTAGAGGTCCACGTCATAGTGTCCCGCCTCGTCGATGTAGGTGTAGGTGTGGTTGGCGTCCAGACCTTGGCGAAGTGTTCCGTTGAGATAGATGATAAACTGCGGGTTCCTCACGATACTTGCACCGCAACCGTCAAGCTGGACACGCAGGGGCATCGCAAGCATTTCGGGGGTGACGTCAAAGGAAAAGCGGAACCACGCGTGGATGTCGGGCTCGCTGTTGCACCAAACCGTGTCGGGCGTGTAGGGGACGTAGCTCTCGGCGGGAGGCGGCGTGTGTCCCTCCTTGTAGCCGCAGGGGCAAATCGTGATATCGGTGATCGGTGTTTCGTTGCAGAAGCGCTGTTCGTTCAAAATCTTCAGATACTGCGTGATCTTTCTGTAAGCGGGCAACATGATAAAACCTCCTTGTTTTCGGGTAAAATAAAAAAATCAAAAAATACCAATATAATAGTAGCATTTTTTGATCGGATATGCTATAATAAAAGAGGACAAAAATATAAATTTTTTGTCATTGAAGAAAAAAGGGGACTTCTTATGAGAGAATATCGCATCGAAGCCGAGCAGGCGCCGATCGCGCGCACGGGCATCGAATTCTTTTATTATGACTTTCGGGAACACAAAAAGCAGGTCTCGCCGCACATTCATTCGGCGGTGGAGCTGCTTTATATCAGGCGCGGACGGTTTCAAATTTTTGCTGATGACAAAGAGCTTCGCGTTGGCGAGGGCGATACGGTGCTCTTTCGTTCCAATACCATTCATCGCATCTATGCGCAGCAGGACGGAGACGTTGGATATTACGTGTTCAAGTTCAGTCCCGATTTTCTCATGGGGCTTGCCTCGCCCGAAAATCGCGGTGCCTATCTCCTGCAGCTCGCGCTCAACAAGCAGGATGACAGGCTTGTGTGGAGCGCCGAGGAGAGCGCGCAAAACGGACTTCGCGCCGCGTTTGAGTGCTTGATCGAGGCGTTGGAGGTGCCGATCTGTGCCGCTGATATCGCGATGAAGGTGGGGGCAACCTCGGTGATCCTCTCGCTTTTGCGCGATCTCTTCAAGGGGAGTCCCGAGGCAAACACAAGCGGTTTTCCGGGCGAGGAGGCGGTGCGGCGGATCTACGAGGTGACGGTTTACCTCAACGAGCACTATGCCGAGCCGATCAGCGCTGCCGACTGCGCCGCAATGGCATACATGAGCTACAGTTATTTTTCGCGCTGCTTCTACCGCGTTACGGGCAAGAGCTTTAAGGAATACCTCAACGCCACGCGCATCAACCGCGCCGAAAAGGCGATCCTCACGAGCGATAAAAGCGTGACCGAGATCGCAGGGGATTGCGGCTTTAACAGCGTTTCCTATTTCATCTCGACCTACAAAAGGCTCAAGGGGACAACCCCACTCTCATTGCGCAGTCGAAAGGGATAGCCCAACACGCGAGCTCATCCCCAAAGCCACACGCTGCAAATCAATAAACGGTCTAATCTACTCTTTCTTGAAGGTTTTTGAGGAGGGGGCGCGGGGGAGGAACTTTTTTTAGATAGGCTTCATTAACGTAACAAAAAAACGCTTGCAAAAGTTTTTTCGCATCATTCCAACAAAAAAGTTGCTTTTTTGGGAAAGGCG
>CAJKPX010000060.1 GCA_905201895.1 uncultured Eubacteriales bacterium
TGCGGTGGATGATATAGGGCAGGGCCTTGTTGCCGTTCTCGTCGATATAGTACATACCGAAGCGCTCGGCCAGCAGCATATCGATCTGGATGGTGACCAGCGTATCCTCCTTGCCGTACACGTTCTTATACTGGATATCCAGCTTGGGGCCATAGAAGGCGGCCTCGTCGATGCCGACGGTGTATTTGACGCCGTTTGCATCGAGCAACTCCTTCATGATGCCCTGCGCCTCTTCCCACTGCTCGGGCGTCCCCTCGTACTTATCGGTACGCGCGGGATCCCACTGCGAGAAGCGGAAGGAGCAATCCTCCTTGAGTCCGAGCGTCTCAAGCATAAACATCGCAAGATCGAGACATCCCTTAAATTCCTCTGCCAGCTGATCGGGACGCAGAACGAGATGTCCCTCGGAGATCGTGAACTGACGCACGCGGATCAAGCCGTGCATCTCGCCCGAGTCCTCGTTGCGGAACAGCGTGGAGGTTTCGCCCAGACGCATGGGCAGATCACGGTAGGAGCGCTTCTTGTTCAGGAACACCTGATATTGGAAGGGGCAGGTCATGGGGCGGAGCGCAAAGCATTCCTTGGTTTCATCGTTGGGGTCACCCAGAACGAACATGCCGTCGAGATAGTGATCCCAGTGACCCGAAATTTTATAAAGCTCGCGCTTTGCCATGAGCGGCGTTTTGGTGAGCAGGTAGCCGCGCTTCTGCTCCTCGTCCTCAACGAAACGCTGAAGCAGCTGGATCACGCGTGCACCCTTCGGGAGCATCACGGGCAGACCCTGACCGATCACGTCTACCGTGGTAAAGAGCTCGAGCTCACGTCCGAGCTTATTATGGTCGCGCTTGAGCGCCTCCTCCTGCTGCTGGACGTAGGCGTTGAGCTCGTCCTTGGAGGGGAATGCAATACCGTAGATACGCTGCAGCATCTTGTTTTTCTGGTCGCCCTTCCAATAAGCACCCGTGCACTGCGTCAGCTTGAACGCCTTGACGGCACCGGTGGTAAAGAGGTGGGGACCTGCGCAGAGGTCGGTGAACTCACCCTGACGGTAGAAGCTGATGGTTGCATCCTCGGGAAGCTCCTCAATCAGCTGAACCTTGTAGGGCTCGTCCTTCTCACGCATCAGCGCGATTGCCTCCTCTCGGGGCAGCTCAAAGCGCTCGATGCGCAGATTCTCCTTCACGATCTTCTTCATCTCGCCCTCGAGCGCCTTGAGTGCGTCGGGCGTGAAGGTCACGTCGGAGTCGATATCGTAATAAAAGCCGTTGTCAACCGCAGGGCCAATGGTTAGCTTTGCCGCAGGATAGAGGCGCTTGACTGCCTGTGCGAGAATGTGTGCCGCAGTATGGCGGAAAAGCTTTTTGCCTGCCGCATCCTCAAAGGTGAGAAGCTTTACCTCGTCGCCGTCGGCAACCTCGTGCGAGAGTGCTACGGTCACGCCGCCGATCTCTGCACCGAGCACGCTGCGCGGAACGGGTCCGAGCTCCTTGGCTGCATCGTACACAGTTGCGGGTGCTGCACACTCCACAACCTGATCCATAATCTTGATCTTCATATTGATTACATCTCCTTTTGGAAAATACTATCCTTATCTTCAATTCATTTTACTGAAAAAGAACTAAAAAACACACCCCGACAGACTCTCGGTCTGTTCGGGGTGTGGATCACTCCGCACGGTTCCACCCGGACGTTTCACTCATTCAAAATATCGAATTGTTCCGCAAAAGTGGTATCCCCTCCCCCTGCGTCAAGCACCTTTCAGCGAGCCCTTGCGGGCACGGCGCTCTCTCTGCGGACGTGGCTCTGGAATGGACATGTCTTTTGGGTGACCGATCCGCCTCGGATCAATCCTTGCGATTTCTTGCCTTGAGGCGCAGGTTATACTCAGAGCGCGGATTGAAGATCTCGCGCCAATCGAGGTCGCCGCGATCAAGCGCGGTGACGAGCACCTCGGCAGTGGCAATGTTGGTTGCAACGGGGATGTTGTAAAGATCGCACAGACGCAGAAGCTCGGATTCAACCTCGTCAACCTTTGCATCCTGACGCGTGTCCTTAAAATAGAGGAGAACGTCGATCTCATTACACGAAATGCGAGACGCAATCTGTTGCTTGCCGCCCTGAACACCTGATAGCAATCGTTCAATCTGCAATCCCGTGGCTTCCGCAATATATTTTGCGGTAATACTGGTGGCACAGAGATTGTGTTTGCTGAGAATTCCGCAATACGCGATGCAGAATTGTGTCATCAGTTCTTTCTTCAGGTCATGCGCAATGATGGCGATCTCCATTAAGGTAGTCCCCTTTCCTATATTCGCTATGGTGATTTCAAAAAATCAATAATATAACGAGGTTATTATACCACAGAACATCTAAACTGTCAAGACCCATCGGGGATTTTTTTGTATTTCACCGTCAAAAATTCCCAAACCGACGCTCATTCGTATCTTGCGCGAATTCCGCCGATATATTTCGGGCGCGTGCGGGCCGCAAGCAGACGTGCTTCTCCAATCGCTCCGACCGCAAGACGCACCGGAACCGCAACCTCTCGCAGGTGCATGCCGATCAGTGTTCCACCGATGTCAAGTCCTGCGTGTGCACGGATATGCTCGACCGCAACAGGATCGGAAAAATTTGCCCATGCGGTGGTTGCAAACGAGCCTCCCGCCTTGGGCTGCGGAACCACCGCAACCTCGTCCAAACCGTATTTTTCGGCACACGCACGCTCAATGATGAGTGCGCGGTTGAGATGCTCGCAGCATTGTGCGGCAAGATAGATGCCGCGTTCGCAGAGGATCGGGTAGATCGCGCCGAACACCTCCTGCGCCGCCTCGAGACTCGAATTGTGCCCGATCGTTCCGCCCGCAATCTCCGAGGAGGAGCAGCCGATCACCAGAATATCTCCTCTGCGCAGCCCCGCCACGTCGATCAGCTCGCTGACCGCTTCCATTGCCTGTTCCTTGATTGTTTTCATATCCGTGATCCTTTTTTCAAATTTTCCAAAGTAGATTTTTTCACCATTTATCGCTGTTATCGTCGGGAATAACCTCCTGAACAGCGAGAATGGCACATTCGATCATATCGTCGGTCGGCTCAAACACGGTGATATGCTGCAGCCACAAACCCGGCAGGGAGATGATGCGCGTAAAGAGATTGTCATGACGCCCCGCAAGCTTGATCAGCTCGTATCCGACACCGACGATGATCGGAAGCAACGCAAGGCTCACCAGAGAGCGCGCCCAAACGTCCAGCTTGATGCCCCAGATCAGAAGCGTGACGGGGTCGATGAAGAATGAAACGAAGATATTGACCAGGAGCATGATAATCAGAAAGGACGTGCCGCAGCGAGGATGGAAGCGACGCTGCTTTTTCACGTTCTCCACGGTGAGCTCCAGCCCTGCCTCATAGCAGAAAATGGTTTTGTGCTCGGCACCGTGATACATGAAGGTGCGCCGGATGTCCTTCATCAGCGCAACCGACGACATATATCCCACGAGCAACAGAATTTTCACAACACCCTCAAACGCAGACTTGATTAGTGAATTGAGCACCTCGCTGCCCGTGTTCTGTAGAACGGGAAACGGAATCGTGAGCCAGGAAAAGAGCTGAATCGGCAGCCACTTAAAGAGAAACAGAAAGAGTGCCATTGCCAGCACCACCGACACCACCATCGTGACTGTCATCACCCATGCGGGGAGCTTTTTCTCTTCCTCGGCAGGCGTTTCGTCTGCCTTTTCCGCATCCGAAGCTGCGTCTGTCATAGGCACTGCCCCGTTTTCGTCGGCAACCGTCGGCGTAACGGGCTCCTCACCGGAGTTTTCCGTCGCCTCGACGGCTTCTGCCGCTTCGGCAAGAGGTGCCTGCTCTGCCTGCGCAGCCCGTGCTGCGCGCTCGGCCTCCTCCCGTTTCTTTTTCTTCTTCGGGCTTTCCTCCACCAGGTCCTCAAGTCCCGAGAGCTCGGCAGAGCGCATCAGGCTCTTATAGCCAACCGTCATCGAGTCGATATAACCGAAGATGCCGCGGATGATCGGCAGACGGCAGATCGCAGGGCGCTTAACACCCTTGGTTTCAAACTGCTCAACCACGATCTCGCCCTTGGTGTTGCGGACCGCCATCGCGGTCTTTTTCGGACCGCGCATCATGATCCCCTCCATCAAAGCCTGGCCGCCGATCGAGGTTTTGAGCGCGCAGGCTCTTGCGTCTTGTTGTTTACTCAAAGTTATCTATCCTTTCCACTTTGCAAATACGATCTCAAAAAAAGAAATCCTGAATATTTTATACCTTACATGTGAACTGCATGTGAACGCTCGAGAAAGTTTCGTTCTTTTTCGTAAAAATTGGTCAAAAGAGGGTTAACGCGGCTCACAAACGAATGCCGCCGCGCCGCTCTCCCGCAGCTCGGCACATGCACGCTCGGCATCGGCAATGCAGGAGAACACGCCAAACACGGAGGGACCGCTTCCGCTCATCATCGCGCGAATCGCGCCGCAACCGTTCATGATCGCCTTGATGCGGTCAACGTAGGGCTGCTCCTTTGGAACAACCTCCTCGAACATATTGTAAAAATCAACGCACGCATCGGCAATTTCGCCCCTTCGGAGTGCCGACAGAATACGCTCCGCACGCGGATCGGCAGGAGTGGGATCGGCAAAAAAACCGTGCAGTTCGTCCAATTTTCCGTAGGCGGCAGGCGTGGAAACACCCTCCCCCTGACACGCAACCACCATCGGACAGCGCGGCATGGAGTCGATCGGCTCAAGTCGGTCCCCGATACCTCCGACGAGCGCTGATCCGCCGACAATACAAAACGGAATATCAGCACCCAGACGCGCGCCGAGCACACAAAGCTCCTCGGTGCTCAAGGGGGAGCCCAAGAGCGCATTCAATCCGCGCAGAACTGCCGCCGCATCGCTGCTGCCGCCCGCCAGACCCGCTGCCATCGGGATGTGCTTTTCGATCGTGATGCGAACCTCTCCGCTCCGTCCAACCGTCCCCAGCAAAAGCTCTGCCGCACGCCAGGCAAGGTTGCGACAATCGGTGGGCATGGCGTCGTTTCCCGACGCCGCCAGTACGATCGAGGTGTGTTCCGACGGATAAAAATCAATGCTCACCAGGTCGCACAGCGACACGGTTTGCATAATGCTCACCAGATCATGGTAGCCGTTCTCCCGCCGTCCCACAATATTCAGATAAAGATTGATCTTTGCATTTGCGCGTTCCATTCGCATCGTTTCGGTCCTCTTTTCGGTCTTTTTTTCGGCAGAATCGGGTGAACGCCAGGGAGGCGAGCCGTCACTCCGCCGATTTTCTGTCCCTATTGTAGCACACTTTTGAGGAATTTGCAAGAAATCTTTGTAAAGAAAATGAAAATCCTGTGAATTCCCTTGACGAGAGCCTTAAAATAGTATAAAATATATAATAGATTACTGTTTGGGAGACGTCAATGAATAACCAAGAAAAATCAACGAAAAAAAAGGGCTTTCCGATTGGAGTGTGGGTCTACCTCATTCTTTTCCTTGCTCTGGTCTGTATCATCAATCTGCAGCAGGTCAACCGTTGGATCGGGTGGCTTTTTATGCTGCTGCGTCCGGTTCTGATCGGACTTGCACTGGCATATCTGCTCAATCCGATCTTCCGCTTTTTTGAGCGTCGCGTGCTATCCCGTCTCCGTCCGCAGACGCTCCGACGCGTCCTTTCGCTGCTGTGCACCTATCTCTCGGTGCTGATTCTGATCTCCCTGATTGTGCTTCTGATCGTTCCGCAGATTATCGACTCGATCCTCTCCTTCCTCGGTAGCTACAACGCGCATATCTCCTCTGCAATCGCTCAGATCAACAATATTTTCACGCATATCAACGGCTTTTTCGAGCGCTTCACGGGCAACGAATCGCTGCTCGAATATTTGAACGAGGCGGAAATCCGTGAGCAGGCAGCTGCATTGTTCGTCAACCTGGACAAGACCAGCAACATGATTATGAACTTCCTCTCGGGCATGGATATGAAGCCCATCCAGGCTTTCGTTGGCGAGACTATTTCGATCGTGACCGACTCGATCTTTGGAATTTTTGTTTCGATCTATCTGCTCTCCACTAAGGAAAAGCGCTATGCGCAGATCATGAAGCTTCGCCGCGCAATCTTTGATAACCGCACCAACGAGCGCATCACGCGCTTCTGCACAGTTGCCGACCGCTCCTTTGGTGGTTTTGTGGAAGGCAAGCTGCTTGATTCACTGATCGTTGGCATTCTGCTCTATATCGCCTTTACGGTCTTCCGTATCCCTTACGCAATCGTTCTCGCGGCATTTATCGCTATCACGAATATCATTCCGCTTATCGGTCTGATCATCGGAGCGTTTCCCGCAGCACTTATTCTGCTGCTTGCCGCCCCCGGCAAGCTTATTCCCTTTATCCTGATTATGCTCGTGATGCAGCAGCTCGACGTCAACATCATCAGCCCCAAAATTTTGGGTAGCAACACAGGTGTCAGCTCGCTTTGCATCATCATCTCGATCTCGGTCATGAGCCATTTCTGGGGTCTGCTCGGCGTGCTGCTTGCCGTTCCGATTTTTGCAACCGCTCTCGAGCTGCTCGACGAGCACCTCGTTTCCTCGCTTCAGCGAAAGGGCCGCCCCTCGGGTCTTGCAAACTACTATGCCCCCGACTCCGTGGTCGATCCCACGAAAAACGCTGCCCTGACCTACAATCACGCAGTCCAGCGCTTTGAGAAACGCGCGCACTACGTTCAGGCAAGGCGTGAGCGCGGAGAAAAGCTCAATCGCAAGGAAAATCTGCTGCTTTCGGTTTACCGTCTTGCTCACAAATACCGCATTTTGACCGACATGAGCGATGAAACGCACGCACGCTATGCGGCAGAGGAAGCCGTGCTGGCAGCGGAGCTTGAGGCAGACGTCACCCTCAACCGTATGCGCTCCGAGCGTGCAACCGTAGCAGAAAAGGCAGCTACCGAGGAGCTTGCTGCCGAACCGACCGCAACCGAACCGACCGAGGAGCCGGTAAGCACAGGCTCTGACGAAACCGTATAAAAAAGGAGGACGCGCAAATGGAACAGCTCAAACAAAAACGCTTTCTTCGCGGACTCTCGGTCTATGCGGTTGTCTTTCTGATCCTGCTCGTGATCTCAAACGTGACACCGCTCAACGCATGGATTAACAGCCTGCTCTATATTCTCCGCCCCGTTCTGATCGGTCTGATCCTGGCATATCTCGCCAACTCCTTTTTCCGCCTCTACGAACGCCGGCTCTTTGCAAGGATCCGTCCCTTCTCGCTTCGACGCGGATTTTCACTTTTCTTCACCTATCTCACGATCCTTCTCATTTTTGCGATTCTGCTCATGCTGATTGTACCGCAGCTGGTGGATAGTATTCTCGATTTCATCAACAATGCAGACAAACACATTGATCAGACCGTGGGCGAGATCAACAAGCTCATCGACTCGCTCAATGCAAAATTCCCCTCCGAGGACCCAAGCGACCCAACCATTCCACCCCTGCAGGCAGACGGCATCAAGGAAAGCTTTTCGAGCTTCGTGCAGTCGATCAAGCTCGACAACAAAACGCTGCTTGATTTTCTCAACTACGGTACCGTGACCTCGATTTTTGGCATGGCAGAGCATATTCTGCGTGTCACCGCCGATGTCATCCTCGGTCTTTTTATCTCCTTTTACCTTCTGCACACCAAGGAAAAGCGCTACGCACAGGTCATGCGGATGCGCCACGCGCTTCTGAGCGACAAGGTCAACGAAACCATCACTCGCATCTGTACCACCGCCGACCGCTCGTTTGGCGGATTTATCAAGGGGAAAATGCTCGATTCCTGCATGGTGGGTATTCTGGTCTACATTGCCATATCGCTCATGGGTGTTCCCTATGCGATCCTGATCGCCGTAATCATCGGTATCACCGATTTCGTGCCCGTGATCGGTCCCTTTATCGGTGTGATCCCGTCTGCGATCATCATCCTGCTCACCGATCCCGGAAAGGTGATTCCCTTCCTGCTCTGCATCCTGATCGTTCAACAGATCGACGGCAACATCGTGGCGCCTAAAATTCTGGGTGAAAACACGGGTGTCAGCTCGCTGTGCGTGATGATCGCCATCACCACGATGGGTGCGCTCTGGGGACTTGTGGGCATGGTTATCGGTGTTCCGCTCTTTGCAACCATTCTCGAGCTGACCAGCGATTGGCTCGACCGTCGCTTGGAGAAAAAGGGACTCAAGGAAGCGCCCGAGCCGACCGGCGAGGACTCTGCAGAGCCGACAGCCGACGGCGGAACGATTTTTGAGCGCCTGCAAAAGAAATATGCCACTCGCTATCAGCAGCATGCAACGGGAGGCAAGGGCGACCTGACCGCAATTGAGCGTCTTCAGATCGAAACCTATGCACTCATTCGGAAATACCGCGTAGACACCAAAAAGCCCGAGGAGCTCCCCACCGACTTCGTGGAAGAGGAGAACGCACTGACCGAGGCTGCCGTGGAGCAGGCCGAGGAGGAGCTCGCCGCAGAGGGTGCTGAAGAAGCAGCCGAAGCAGCCGAAGCAGCTGAAGCAGCTAAAGCAGCCGAAGCGGACACAGACACGGAGGATGACATTTCGGAGGAGCCCCTTGCAGAGGAGGCTGATGAAGCCGAAGCCGACGGTCGCACAGTATCGACTCTCCCCTCCTCCGCATCTGCCGATCCCGATACCACCGAGGGTGCGTTCGACGCCGACTCCGATCGGACATAACGATGCATTTGGAGTCAGTTCACCCGTTCCCCCGATTGATTGTCATTTTTATTTTAACAATTCACTGATAAACCCAAGGAGATTTTCAACGCATGGAAAACAACGTAAAAAGAGGCGGTATCTCAGTTCAAACAGAGCATATCTTCCCCGTAATCAAAAAATGGCTCTATTCCGAAAAGGATATTTTCCTTCGCGAGATCGTTTCCAACGCATCCGACGCGGTTACCAAGCTGCGTCGCCTCGCCTCGCTCGGTCAGTATGACGGCGCAGACGAGGTATACCGTGTAGACGTGACGCTTGACAAGGACGCCAAAACCCTGACGGTTTCGGATAACGGCATCGGCATGACCGCCGAAGAGCTCGACCGTTATATCTGTCAGATCGCACTTTCGGGTGCGCTCGAATTCATTGAAAAATACGAGGGCGAGAATACGCAAAGCGGCATCATCGGTCATTTCGGTCTCGGCTTCTATTCCTCCTTTATGGTGAGCGACACGGTTGAGCTGATCACCAAGTCCTACACCGGCACCGAGGCACTGCGCTGGGTCTGCACGGCGGACGGCAGCTACGAGATCACTCCCACCACCGAGCGGGTGGAGCATGGCACGTCGGTGATCATGCACATCTCCGAGGAGGAGGCAGCATATCTGGAGCGCGCTAAAATCGAGGAAATTCTCGACAAATACTGCGCGTTTATGCCCGTTGAGGTCTATTTCAGCACCACCGACGAGGAGCCTGCGGCGAACGCCGAGGATACCGACGGAAACGCCGCTCCCGCCGAACCAAAGCCGATCAACGATACCACTCCGCTCTGGCTCAAAAACCCCTCGGATTGCACGCCCGAGGAATACAAGGAATTCTACCGCAAGGTCTTTCACGATTTCCGTGAGCCGCTTTTCTGGATTCACGTCAACGCCGATTATCCGCTCAATTTCCGCGGCATTCTCTATTTCCCCAAGCTGACCAACGAATACGAGTCTATCGAGGGTCAGGTCAAGCTCTACTACAATCAGGTATTCGTTGCCGACAATATCAAGGAGGTCATTCCGGAATACCTGCTCATGCTCAAGGGCGTGCTTGATTGCCCCGAGCTGCCGCTGAACGTTTCGCGCAGCTATCTGCAGAACAACACTTATGTTTCCAAGGTTTCGGCGCATATCGTGAAAAAGGTTGCCGACAAGCTGTGTGCGCTCTGTAACACGGCACGCGAGGAATATGAAAAGGTTTGGGGCGATATCCGCACGTTTGTGGAGTACGCCTGCATGCGCGACCGCAAGTTCTACGATCGCGTCAAGACCTCGCTCCTGCTCGAGCTCACCGACGGCAGCTTTACCACCGTTGCCGATTATCTTACCGACGCAAAGGAGCGCCACGAGAACACCGTTTATTACACCACCGACATTGCCGCACAGGCACAGTATATCTCGATGTTTGCCGCACAGGGCATCCGCATTGCGGTCTTTGAAAAGCAGCTCGACGTTCAGTTCCTTTCGATGATTGAAAGCTATGAAAGCGACGTCAAGTACGTGCGCATCGACGCCGACATTGCAACCGCGCTCAAGAGCGACGAGGCAGCCGTGGAGGATGCTGATCTGACCGAGTTGTTCCGCCGCGTGGCGGGCGACGAAAAGCTCAAGGTTGCCTTCAGCGCGCTCAAGGATACGTCGGTGCCCTTGCTCCTGACGGTTTCGGAGGAATCGCGCCGTATGGAGGAAATGATGAAGATGTACGCAATGGCAGGCATGGGCATGGGTGCCTTCCCGATCGATGCAACCCTGACCGTGAACACCTCCTCGCCTCTGATCGCAAAGCTTGGCGGAATGGATGCCGAAAAGCGCGAGCGCACGGCGTCCTACCTCTATCAGCTCACCCTGCTCTCGCAGCGCAAGCTGACCGCAGAGGAACTCCAGAAATTCCTGCGTGACAGCTATGAGATCGTGGACCTGCTCTGAAGGCTCATGGCAGATTTTCGCAATTATTCGCCCGAGGACGTGATCTGCGCCAACCTGCAGGAGACAGCCGCCCGTCTTGGACTGATCGACGAGCAGGACCGCGCACATCTGCGCGAGCTTGCCTCGGAGTTGACCAAGGACTCGAACGGTCCGCGCGAGCTGATCGCCTCGCTCCCGGACCTGCTCCCCTCCATGCTCTTTGACTCTACGCAGACAATCGAGCTCTCACGCAATACCGCACGGCGCGTAACCCTATGCCGCGAGATTGCGACACAGATCGTGCCAGACGGCAGACTCTCGCTTGAGTGGTTTCTCCCCGAGCCCGATGGTGACGCCTCGGAGCCCGAGCGGATCGCCTATCAGCGCAGCAGCTATGCCGACACCGCCTATTTTCGCTTTTTACCTTTTCTCTCGGACCCGCGAGCAGTCTACACCCATAGCTTCCCCGCAGCCTGCGAGGAGGTTTACAACGGGCTTTGCGAATTCTGCATTCTGCCGCTCGAAAACTCCTCCGAGGGACCGTTGAGCAGCTTTACACGCCTGATCGACCGCTTTGGTCTGCGCATTGCCGCAACCGCCGACGTGACGGCAACCGACGGCTCACGCACGACCCGCTTTGCGCTTCTGCACCGCGGCAATCTTCCGCTGCTCAATATCGGTAGTGAGCCGCGTCACCTTGAGGTCTCTGTCCGATTCGACGGAACGCACACGCTCGCCGAGCTGATGCTTGCCGCAGAGCTTTGCGGTCTGTCGCTTCTGCACATCGACACGCGCAACGATCCCGATGGCACAGATTCCCGCTTGCATCCCGTGCTGAAGGCGACCGACGATCGGTTGGCACTCTTTTTGCTCTATCTTGCAACCAACCCCTGCCAATACGAAATCGTTGGTCTTTATCCGCACCTGCCGGACGGGGCAACCCGCGCATTGCCGTGAGGGCGAAGTAATTCAACCGAAAACAAAATAAACAAAATAAGAAAAATAAAACCTGAATAAAGAAAGGAAATGATCCTTATGGAACGCTTTACCTATCAAACCAAGGGCGTTTGCTCCCGCGCCATCGACATCGAAATTGAAAACGGGATTGTAATGAACGTACGCTACAACGGCGGTTGCTCGGGCAACACGCAGGGCGTTGCTGCGCTGGTGCGCGGCATGAGCGTAACCGACGCCATTGAGCGTCTTTCCGGCATCCGCTGCGGCATGAAAAGCACCTCCTGCCCCGACCAGCTTGCCACCGCGCTTCGCGAATATCTTGCGAAAAACTGACATATTCTATCCCTGATTGCACCTATTTTGAAACACACCTACGGAGGAAGATCCCTAACATGAGCAGCTTTATGGAAAACTACGAAAAATGGCTCAACGCGTCAGCACTTTCGGATGAGGAACGCAATGAGCTGGAGACGATCCGCGCGGATCAGACCGAAATCGCTCTGCGCTTCAGTGCAGGACTGACCTTTGGCACTGCGGGTCTGCGCGGAACGATGAAAACCGGTATGAACGCGATGAACCGCCACACCGTTGCACACGCGACGCAGGGCCTTGCGAGCCTGATTTTGCGCGAGGGCAGAGCCGAGAGCGGCGTTGCCATTGCCTATGACAGTCGCAACAACTCCCCCCTCTTTGCCAAGACCGCCGCGCGCGTGCTTGCCGCAAACGGGATCCGTGTTTATCTGTTCGACGGTCTTCGCCCCACTCCCGAGCTTTCCTTTGCGCTGCGTGAACTCTCCTGCGTAGCGGGTATCAACATCACCGCCTCTCACAACCCCAAGGAATACAACGGCTACAAGGCATATTGGGAAGACGGCGCACAGCTTCCGCCCGAGCACGCCGACACGGTTTCCGCCGAGATCAATCGCCTTGATATTTTCCGCGACATCAAGCTCGCCGATTTCGATGCCGCCGTTGAGAACGGTATCATCACGATGATCGGCGATGAGATTGACGAGAAATATCTTGCAAACGTGCAAGCACAGGCGGTCAACCCCAACGCGGTGGCACAGGTTGCGGATGAACTCAAAATCGTCTATTCCCCGCTTCACGGCGCAGGATACAAGCTCGTTCCCGAGATCATGCGTCGCATCGGACTCCGTCATCTCTACACGGTTGACGAGCAGATGGTGATCGACGGCAACTTCCCCACCGTGAAAAAGCCCAACCCCGAATACCCCGACGTGTTTGCCCTCGGAATTGAGCTGGCAAACCGCGTTGGCTCCGATCTGATCGTTGCAACCGACCCCGACGCTGATCGCGTTGGCGTTATGACACGCACGGCAGACGGCTCCTTTGAAACGATCACGGGCAACCAGATGGGCGCGCTCCTGATGGATTATATCATCACCGCCTACCGTGAAACCGACACGATGCCGCAGAACCCCTATGCCGTCAAGAGCATCGTTACCAGCGAGCTTGCAGGAAAAATCTGTGCAGCAAACGGAATTAAGATGCACAACGTGCTCACGGGCTTTAAGTTTATCGGTGAGGTCATCAAGAACTATGAAAAACGCGGCGATGGCTCCTTCCTCTTTGGATTTGAGGAGAGCTACGGCTACCTCAAGGGAACCTACGCACGCGACAAGGATGCGGTGGTCGCTTCGATGCTGATCTGCGAGATGACCGCGTTCTACAAGGCAAAGGGCATGACCCTCTCGGATGCGCTCCGCGCGCTCTTTGCTCGCTACGGCTTCTGCTACGAGACCAACGTGGAAATTTATATGGAAGGTCTCGACGGTCCCGCACGCATGGCGGCACTCATGGACGGTCTGCGCAAGAATCCGCCCACACAGTTTGGCGGCGTGGAGGTTGTGCTGGTTGGAGACTATCAGACCGGGCTCATCACCGAGGGCGGTAAAACGGTACCCACGGGGCTGCCCAAGTCGAACGTTCTCTATTACCGCCTGCAAAACGGCGACGTGATCGTGGCTCGCCCCTCGG
>CAJKPX010000061.1 GCA_905201895.1 uncultured Eubacteriales bacterium
CAAGTGCTCAGCACTTGAGGCTATCCTTATAGGTTTATAAAATTTTGATTAGTGGATCACGCAGCGCTCGGTGTCCTTGTCGAAGATATGAAGTCTGGTCATATCGAAGCCAAGGGTGATCTTCTCGCCTGCACGAGTCTTGGATCTCGAGGAAACGCGAGCGGTGAGCTTGCCCTCCTCACCAACGTTGAGGTAGAGGTAGATCTCTGCGCCCATGAGCTCGGTTACGTCAACGTATGCCTCAAGGGTTGCGTTCTCGCACTTCTCGATTGCAGCGGGATCGTCGAAGATACACTCGGGACGAAGACCTGCAACAACCTCCTTGCCGATGTACTCAGCAAGTGCGGGATTGGTTGCCTTATCCTCGGGCAGCTTGAGCTCGTTGCCCTCGTATACGAAATAAACGCCGTCGTTCTTCTTGATGAGCTCACCGTTGAGGAAGTTCATCTGAGGAGTGCCGATGAATCCTGCAACGAAGATATTTACAGGCTCGTCATAGAGCTTCTGAGGCGTGTCAACCTGCTGGATCAGACCGTCCTTCATAACAACGATTCTCGTTGCCATCGTCATAGCCTCGACCTGGTCGTGCGTTACGTATACGAAGGTGGTTTCAACGCGGTTGTGGAGCTTGGTAAGCTCGGTTCTCATTGCTGCACGGAGCTTTGCGTCCAGGTTGGAAAGCGGCTCGTCAAGAAGGAATACCTGAGGATCACGGACGATTGCACGACCGAGTGCAACACGCTGCTTCTGACCACCCGAAAGAGCCTTCGGCTTACGGTCGAGCAGGTGGGTGATATCGAGCACGCGAGCAGCGTCCTCAACCTTTTTCTTGATGGTTTCCTTCGGAACCTTGCTCAGCTTCAGACCGAATGCCATGTTCTCAAACACGGACATGTGGGGATACAGAGCGTAGTTCTGGAACACCATCGCGATCTTACGGTCCTTCGGTGCAACGTCGTTTACCAGACGGTCGCCGATGAAGAGCTCGCCCTCGGAGATTTCCTCCAGACCTGCGATCATACGAAGCGTGGTGGACTTACCGCAACCGGAGGGTCCGACCAATACGAGAAATTCCTTGTCCTTAACCTCGAGGTTAAAGTCGGATACCGCGGTAACGCCACCGGGGTACTTTTTATAAATATGTCTGAGAGATAAGCTTGCCATTTTTCATTTCCTCCTCATTGCCGCACATTTTGCGGCATTATTTATCGTATAATATTGTACCAAATTTTTGTCAAAAAAGATAGAGTTTATTTTCCCAAATTTGCACCGAAATTGTTGTGCAACATGCACAACAATCAATCCTTTTTAGTGGATTTCGGAACAAACTGTCAGTCAATTCTTTTAATATATTAAAGATTACGCCTTGGAACGAGATTTCATTGTCAAAGAAATGCGCTTTTTGGCAACGTCAACACTCAACACGCGCACCTTGACGATATCGCCAACCTTCACCACGTCCGAGGGATGCTTGACGAAGCGATCACAGAGCTGGGAGATATGAACGAGACCGTCCTGATGCACGCCGATATCAACGAACGCGCCGAAGTCAATTACGTTTCTCACGGTTCCCGTCAGCTCCATATCGGGCTTGAGGTCCTCGAGCGAGAGAATATCGTCGCGCAGAACAGGGGGCGGAAGCGTGTCACGCACGTCACGTCCGGGCTTTTCCAGCTCGCCCAGAATATCAAAGAGCGTGGGCTCTCCGATGCCGAGCTTCTCGCAAACGGTCTTGATTCCCGCCTTGCGCACCTTGTCGCCAAGATTCTTCCCGATCGTGCCGTTTGCAACGTCCTCCTTGGTATAATCGAACATGGCAAGCAGCTCGGCGGTTGCGGCATAGGATTCGGGGTGAACGCCCGTGTTATCCAGAATTTCCTTACCGCCCGGAACTCGCAAGAAGCCTGCCGCCTGCTCGTATGCCTTGGCACCGATGCGCGGCACCTTGAGCAGCTGTGCGCGAGAGGTAAATTCGCCGTTCTCCTCGCGGTATTTCACGATGTTCTTTGCAGAGGTGATGTTAATACCGGAAATATAGGACAGGAGCGAATAGGACGCGGTGTTGATGTCAACGCCAACCGCATTTACGCAGTCCTCAACAACGCCGCCAAGCGCCTCGTCCAGGCGCGCCTGCTTCATATCGTGCTGATACTGCCCCACTCCGATGCCCTTGGGGTCGATCTTAATCAGCTCTGCCAAGGGGTCCTGGAGGCGTCTTGCGATCGAAACCGCACTTCTCTGCATCACGTCGAATTCGGGGAATTCCTCTGCAGCGAGCTTGGATGCCGAATAGATCGACGCACCCGCCTCGCTCACCACGATATATTTGACGTCGGCTTCGATCTCGCGGAGCAGACCTGCAATGAAAATCTCACTCTCCTTCGATGCCGTTCCGTTTCCGATCGCGATCACATCCACGCGATGCTTTGCGATCAGGCGCTTAACAACCGCCTTACTCTTTTCGGTCTCGCGTCTGGGCTCAACGGGATAGATCACGGCGGTGTCGACCACCTTACCCGTTTTATCAACCACCGCAAGCTTACAGCCGTGTGCGTAGCCGGGGTCAAAGCCAAGCACGGTCTTGCCCTTCAGAGGCGACTGCATGAGCAAGTGGCTCAGGTTATCGGCAAAGACCTTGATAGCCCCCTCGCTGGCATTGTCGAAAATATCGTTGCGAATCTCGCGCTCGATCGAGGGAGCGATCAGGCGGTCATAGCTATCGAGAATTGCCGCGGAAACGTATTTTTCCGCAGGGCTGTTGTTGCCGAGCAGAACCTCGGCAAAGAGATAGTTGAGCACGATCTCGGAGGCAACCGAAACGCTGACCTTGAGAAAGCCCTCCTTTTCACCGCGGTTGATGGCAAGCACGCGGTGCGGAAGCACCTTTTTGAGCGGCTCGGAATATTCGTAATACTGCGCGTAGACCGAGTCCTCCTCCTTTGCCTGCTTGGTGGAGAGAATACCAAACTCAAAGGTGAGACGACGAAGCTCCTTGCGGAATTCGGCGTTATCCGAAACGTCCTCTGCGATGATGTCCTTGGCGCCCTGAAGCGCATCCTCAACGCTTTCAACGCCCTTCTCCACGTCGATAAACGCCTCTGCGGCGATCTCGATTGCGGGATCATAGGAGGGCTCCTGTGCGATGAGCAGCTCTGCCAGAGGCTCAAGTCCGCGCTCACGGGCAACCGAGGCACGCGTTTTGCGGTGCGGACGGAAGGGACGGTAGATATCGTCAACCTCGGTGATAGTCTTTGCCGCGTCGATCGCTGCCTGAATCTCGGGGGTCATCTTTTCCTGCGCGGTGATGAGGTCGGAAACCTCCTGCTTGCGCTTCTCGATATTTCGCAGGAAGGTCAGGCGGTCGTTCAGATCACGGAGCACGCTATCATCGAGGCTTCCCGTCACCTCCTTGCGGTAACGCGCAATGAAGGGAATGGTATTGCCCTCGTCGATCAGCTCAACGGTTTTTTCAACCTGCTCGGGCTTGAGCTTGAATTCCTGTGCGAGTGTTTCCAGAATGTTCATGGGTAAATTCGGATTCCTTTCTGTGTTTGGTCATATCTTGAAATGGCATTGCCACAAAACGGGCAATGTCTTACGCTTCTTGCAGGGCTTTAAGCTCTGCCTCGGTCAGCTCTCGCCACTCTCCGCGCTCCAGCGAGCAATCCAGGGTGAGCGGACCGAAGGTGAGTCGCTCCAGATGCGTGATCTGATTGTGAACCGCCTCCATCATCAGCTTGATTTGATGATATTTGCCCTCTGTGATTGATATCACACCGCTTCGCTCGCTGTCAAGTGTGACGCGGCAGGGCTTTGTGGTGTAACCGCCGATATCAACACCTGCCTCGAGCGAGGCAACGTCGGCATCGGAAAGCGGAAATTTCACGCAAAAGCCGTAGCTTTTGGTCACGTGGCTCTTGGGAGCGAGCAGACGGTGAGAAAGCACGCCGTCATTGGTGAGCAGCATCAGCCCGAGCGTGTGCTTATCGAGGCGTCCGCATGGAAAAATCCCCATTTTGCGGTATTCCTGCGGCACGAGCTCGGTGACAACAGGGTCTCCCCTGCCGTCCTCGGTTGCGCTGATGTAGCCGTCTGGCTTGTTGAGCATCAGATAAACGAATTTTCGCCAGACCACCGCCGTGCCACAATAAACAACGCGATCGTGCGTGGGATCAACCTGCACGTCGGCTCGTCGAACAGCCGCACCGTTGACCGTGATCCGTCCTGCGCGCGCCGCTTTTCCACTTTCGCTTCGCGTGGCAACGCCACATTCCGACAGCATTTTATCCAGCCGCATCACGCAGTTCCTCCCTTTCGTTTTTCTGATTGCATATACCAAAATATTATACCATATTTTTATCGGTTTGTAAAGTTCAAATTCAAAAAAATGCATCTGAAAAGTCAAAAAAGACTACACCCATGCACACGGCACGGGTGTAGTCTTTTTTGGTTGCCGCTATGGGGCAATCTTTTCGCTCGCGCGGGACAGCGCTTATTTTTTTAGACTGTCGCGAATCTCGCGAAGCAGAAGTGCCTGCTCGCGAACGTTTGCGTAGTATTCGTCGCGGATTGCCTGCTCTGCGGCTGCGGCTGCATCGGCTGCTGCCTTTGCCTCGGCTGCCTTTGCGTCCTCCTCTGCCTTCTTGGCAGCTGCTTCGGCTTCCTTCTTGGCAATCTCCTTGGCGTTGAGTCGACGCTCTGCCGAACGGATGATGCGAACGCCAACGAACACGCTCAAAGCGATGATAAAGAAATCAAGGATTGCCTGGAGCCAGAGACCGTACTGAATGGCAATCTCTGCCTTTTCCACAACCTCGTCAACGATGACCTCCTCTTGTAGCACGTACTTCCACTCCTCGATGCTGACGCCGCTGGTGAAGTAAGTAACAACAGGGGTGATGATGTTTTTCACGAGTCCGTTTACAATCGCATTGAACGCCGTGGAGATCACGACTGCAACTGCAAGATCGAGAACGTTGCCCTTGGTGATGAACTTTTTGAAATCGGTGAAAAAGCTGACACGCTCCTTCTTCAAAAGCTCCTTTTGACGCTTGAGAAGTGCCTTTTTCTCTGCCTTCTCCCCAGCCTTGATCTTTTCATCCATAGCCTTCTTGTCTGCTTCTCCCATGAAGAAATTCTCCTTTTCATAAATTGATAAGTTCATTATAACACATACATGGCTTGCCGTCAAGAGCAGAAGCGAAAAAACTCGTTTTTTGTCAAAAAAGCCCACAAAGAGAATGCCTGCCAGCACCAACCAAGGTGCGGACAGGCATCTGTTTTACATGAATTCGGGAAGCCGCAATCAACGTATTGCAGGGGGATGTGGAGCATGAGCACCGCGTCGAATATCCCCCTTGCGGAGAGGAGTGAGCGTCACACACCCGTTTCACGCTTCATTCTGCTGCCAAACGCTTTTCGAGATTTTTGCGGATCGCCAGGATAAACTCACGCGAGTTAACCGCAACGGTCTTGGTTCCGGGCAGAACGAGCCCAACCAGGTCCTTGGTCATCACGCCGCTATCCAGCGTATCGAGGCAGGCGCCCTCAAGCTGATCCGCGAAATTGACGAGATCGGAAAGTCCGTCAAGCTCGCCTCTCTTGCGGAGCGCACCGGACCATGCGTAAATCGTTGCGATGGGGTTTGTGGAGGTCTCCTCGCCCTTGAGGTGACGGTAATAGTGACGCGTCACGGTGCCGTGAGCTGCCTCGTATTCGTATTTTCCATCGGGAGAAACGAGAACAGAGGTCATCATGGCAAGCGAGCCGAACGCAGTGGAAACCATATCGCTCATCACGTCGCCGTCATAGTTCTTGCAAGCCCAGATAAAGCCGCCCTCCGAGCGGATCACGCGTGCGACCGCATCGTCGATGAGAGTATAGAAATATTCAATCCCCGCCGCCTCGAAGGCTGCCTTGTATTCGTTATCGTAAATCTCCTGGAAGATCAGCTTGAAGGTCTGGTCATATTGCTTGGAGATGGTGTCCTTGGTGGAAAACCAAAGGTCTTGCTTGGTGTTGAGCGCATATTGGAAGCAGGAATGCGCAAAGGAACGGATCGAGCTATCCTTGTTGTAGCTTCCCTGCAGAACGCCTGCACACTCAAAATCGTAGACCGTTTCGTGGAAGGTCTCCTTGCCGTCCTTGTCGGTGAAGATGATCTCCGCCTTGCCCTCTGTGGGAACGCGGTATTCGGTTGCCTTGTAAATATCACCGTAGGCATGACGCGCGATGGTGATCGGCTTTTTCCAATTGCGAACTGCGGGACGGATGCTGTCGATGAGAATGGGCGCGCGGAACACCGTTCCGTCGAGGATCGCGCGGATCGTTCCGTTCGGGCTTTTCCACATCTCGCTCAGGTTGTATTCCTCCACGCGCTGCTTGTTGGGTGTAATGGTAGCACATTTGACCGCAACGCCATATTTCTGCGTGGCATATGCCGAATCAAAGGTGACCTTGTCCTTGGTCTTCTCTCTCTCAGGCAAACCGAGATCGTAGTATTCGGTCTTGAGATCAACAAAGGGCAAAAGCAGCTCATCCTTGATCATTTTCCAGAGAATTCTGGTCATTTCGTCGCCGTCCATCTCAACGAGCGGCGTTTTCATTTCGATCCTTTTCATATTCAATACCTCCGAATCCTAAAGGATATAAAATTACGTGCTCAAATCTGCTCGCGGGTGTAGTCGAGCAGGCTTCCCGCCTTGAGAATTGCTTTTTGACGGTCGGTGAAGCTGCAAACCAACGCGATCTGCTCCCCCGTGGTTTCGTTAACAAGCGTCATCTCACCGCTCTCCATTCCTGCCCAAACGCCCGAGATCGAGAGAATATCGCCCTGCGAAACCTTCTCGTAGTCATCGGGATTTGCAAAGGTGAGCGGCATGATGCCTGCATTGATCAGATTGGCAACGTGGATGCGTGCAAAACTCTTGGTGATCACCACGCGCACACCGAGATAGAGCGGAACGAGCGCGGCATGCTCGCGCGAGGAGCCCTGACCGTAGTTCGAGCCGCCAACCACGATGCTCTGCCCTGCCGCCTTTGCACGCTCGGGGAAGGTCTTGTCGCAAACGCCGAAGCAGTACTGAGACAAGAACGGAATGTTGGAGCGATACGGCAGAATCTTTGCACCTGCGGGCATGATATGGTCGGTTGTAATGTTATCGCCAACCTTGAGCACAAGCTCGGCGCGGATAGCATCGTCCTGGGGACGGCAATCGGGGAATTTCTTGATATTCGGACCGCGCATGATCTCAAGGTTCTTTGCCTCCTCGGGATCAGCAGGTGTAATCACGGCGCTGTCGTCGATCTTGAATGCGTCGGGCATCCTGATCTCGGGCATTTCGCCGAGCAGGATCGGATCGGTGATCTCACCCGTGAGTGCCGCTGCAACCGCGGTTTCGGGAGATACGAGGTAGACCTTGGCATCGGCGGTTCCGCTTCTGCCCTCAAAATTGCGGTTGAAGGTTCGCAGACTCACGCCTGCGGAGTTGGGCGAAAAGCCCATTCCGATGCAGGGACCGCACGCACACTCGAGCACGCGCGCGCCGCTCGCGAGAATATCCGAAAGCGCGCCGCAATCGGCAAGCATCGAGAGCACCTGCTTGGAGCCGGGCGAGATCGAAAGGCTCACCTCGGGCTTGATGGTTCTGCCCTTGAGCAAAGCCGCAACCTTGAGCATGTCAAGGAGCGAGGAGTTGGTGCAGGAGCCGATGCAGACCTGATCAACGCGGGTTCCCTTCAGGCTCTCAACCGTGACAACGTTGTCGGGGCTGTGGGGGCAAGCGATCAGGGGCTTGAGCGAGGACAGATCAATGTCGATCACACGGTCATACACCGCGTCGGGATCACTTGCAAGTGCCACGTAGTCGGCTTCTCTGCCCTCGGCACGCAAAAACTCGCGCGTGATCTCATCCGAGGGGAAGATCGAGGTGGTGGCGCCGAGCTCGGTGCCCATGTTGGTGATGGTTGCACGCTCGGGAACAGACAGGGTTTTGATACCCTCGCCGCCCCACTCGATGATCGAACCAACGCCGCCCTTGACCGACAGGATGCGCAAAATCTCAAGGCTGACGTCCTTTGCGGTGACAAAGGGGCGAAGCTTGCCCGTGAGATTGACCTTGATCATCTTGGGCATGGTGATGTAGTAGGCACCGCCGCCCATTGCCACTGCAACGTCGAGTCCGCCCGCGCCGAACGCGAGCATGCCGATTCCGCCGCCCGTGGGAGTGTGGCTATCCGAGCCAATCAGCGTTTTACCGGGAATGCCGAAGCGCTCCAGATGCACCTGATGGCAGATGCCGTTGCCGGGACGCGAGAAATAGATGCCGTGTTTTTTTGCGATCGACTGAATAAAGCGGTGATCGTCGGCGTTCTCAAAGCCCGATTGAAGCGTGTTGTGGTCGATATATGCAACACTGCGCTCGGTACGCACACGGTCGATCCCCATTGCCTCGAATTCGAGGTATGCCATCGTTCCGGTTGCATCCTGTGTGAGCGTCTGGTCGATGCGGAGTGCGATCTCACTTCCGACCGTCATTTCTCCGCTGATCAGATGTGCCTTTATAATTTTTTGTGCGATGGTAAGTCCCATTTCAAGCATTCCCCTTTTTCTGTATGAATTCCTTTGCGTTTGCAATATGCACACGCATCAGCTCCTCTGCTCGCTCTGCATCGTGTGCCGCAATTGCCTCAAAGATGGCTCGATGCTCCTGCGAAGAATACGCAGAGCGCACCTCATTTTCCACCGATGCACGGCGATATTTGAGCACCTTTTTGTGAAGCGGCATAAGCGTGTCGTAAAGCGGCGTGCTACCTGCGAAGCGGTAGATCAGAAGATGAAATTTGGTATCCATCACGTTGATTCGGTCGGCATCGCGCTTGGGCACGTAGAATTCCTGAAGCTCCACCGTTTCGCGCAGCTCCTCCAGCTCCTCGTCGGTGATGCGTCTTGCCGCCATGTTTGCCGCAAGCCCCTCAACGCGCATGCGAATCTCGAGGATATCCTCCAGGTCCTGCTGACTCACACCCAGCACCAGAATGCCCTTGGGCGTGATCTCAATCACGTGCTCCTGCTCAAGGCGATGGAGCGCCTCACGGATCGGCGTGCGGCTGACACCGAGGTCGGTGACGAGCTTCATTTCGGTCAAAATCTCACCGGGCTGATATTTTCCCGACAGAATTTCGGTTTCGAGTCGATCGAAAACCTGCTCTGCCAAAGAGATTGTTCTATGCTCTAACATCTTCTCTCCTCCTTAAAGTCTCAAAAAGCGCCCGTTCGAGAGCTCCTCGATCTTTTCCTCCAACTCTCCAACAGAGAGCATGGTCTGCCGTCCGCCCTCATATTCGAGGTCAATCCACTCCTTGAGCGCGATGACGAGCGGATCCCGCTTATCAACAGCCTCGGAGGGCGAGAGGCGGTAGTTCTCATTGATCCAATATGCAATTCCCGCAAGACCCGACGCCTTTCCGAGCAGCACCGACGCCGAACGGTTGAGAATCTTTTTGGTATCGAAAATATTGTAGATTTCCTCGTCCTTGAGCAATCCGTCGGCGTGAATACCTGCGCGGGTGACGTTGAAGCTGCGTCCGACAAAGGGCGTCATGGGCGGAATTTTATAGCCGATCTCGTGCTCGAAATAGTCGGCAATTTCGGTGATAACCGTGGGATCCATGCCGTCGAGCGAGCCGCGCATCGAGGCATATTCAAAGACCATTGCCTCGAGCGGCACGTTGCCCGTGCGCTCACCGATGCCGAGAAGCGAGCAGTTGACGCCGCAAGCACCGTAGAGCCACGCCGTGGTGGCATTGGTGACTGCTTTATAGAAATCGTTGTGACCGTGCCACTCAAGCATTTCGCTGGGAACGTCGGAATAGTGCTGCAAACCGTAAATGATGCCCGGCACACTTCTCGGAATGGCAACCTCGGGATACGGAACACCGTAGCCCATCGTGTCACAGGCGCGGATACGCACGGGAATTTTTGCATCTGCCGACATTTTCATCAGCTCGTTAACGAAAGGCACGACGAAGCCGTAGAAATCGGCTCTTGTGATGTCCTCAAGATGGCATCTTGGCATTACTCCTGCCTCGAACGCCTCGGCAACCGCTGCAAGATAGTAATCCATGCATTGCTTACGCGTCATCTTCATCTTTTTGAAGATGTGGTAGTCGCTGCACGAAACGAGAATGCCCGTCTCGCGGATACCGAGATCACGAACAAGCTTGAAATCCTCCTTGCTTGCACGGATCCACGTGGTGATTTCAGGGAATCTCAAGCCGAGGTCCTGGCATTGTGCAACCGCCTCACGGTCCTTTTGACTGTATACGAAGAACTCGGTCTGACGGATGATTCCGTAGGGTCCTCCAAGCTTCGACATAAGCTGAAAGAGGTCCACGATCTGCTTGACCGTGTAGGGCTCAACCGATTGCTGACCGTCGCGGAAGGAGGTGTCGGTGATCCAGATATCCTCGGGCATTCCAATCGGCACGCGACGGTGGTTGAACGCCGTGCGCGGCACCTCGGTATAGGGATAAATCTCGCGGTAGAGATTGGGCTCTGACACGTCCTGAAGCGAATATTTGTAGCTTTTTTGCTCCAACAAATTGGTTTTCAAAGAGGTTTCTAACATGTATTCTTCCTTCCTCTCTTTTTTGATGTATACAATTATACATGTTTTCAATGTATTTGTCAATACATTTTTTCTTTAATTGGATATTTTCATTACATTACATAGAAAATTCTTGACAGAAACACTCAAAACGGGTATAATATAGATAAAAATGCAGGAAATGAAAGGAATTTTCTACGATGAAGCTCATGATCGCATCCGATATCCACGGCTCTGCCGCCTACTGCCGACAACTCCTGGAGGCTTATCTCGTTGAATGTCCCGACCGTTTTCTGCTGTTGGGCGACCTGCTCTATCACGGTCCCCGCAACGATCTGCCCACCGAATACGCCCCCAAGGCAGTAATCGGGATGCTCAACCCACTTGCATCAGAACTGCTTTGCGTGCGCGGAAACTGCGAGGCAGAGGTGGATCAGATGGTGTTGGATTTTCCCGTTCTCGCCGACTATGCATGGCTTGATGTCAACGGGCTACGCATTTTTGCAACCCACGGGCATCTTTTCGGCAATGACAATCCCCCTCCCCTGCGCGCGGGTGAAATTCTCCTCTGCGGACATACGCATATCCCAGCCTACGAGCCACACGATACCTACACTTATCTCAATCCCGGCTCGGTTTCGATTCCGAAGGAGGGCTCGCCGCACTCCTACATGATTCTCGAGGAAAAAACCTTCTCCTGGAAGCAGCTTGACGGAACGGTTTACCGAACCGAATCGCTATAAAAAATAAAAAAAGTCGATCGAATGAAAAATTCGGTCGACTTTTTATGTGCATCACACCTCACGCAACAGCGCCTCGAGTAGCTGAACCTTTTCTGTGGCGTGGTTGTAAGCATTTTTATAATCGTCGGTCTCGCGACAACAAACCTCAAGCTCACACAGAACCGCATAGAGACTGACCTTATTGAGCGGCTCATCGGCATCAAGCAATGCCTGCAACACCAGCTTTGCCTCGGCAAAATGCAAGGAATCCATGAGCAGACGCACGCGGACGTGCTCGGAATAAAATCCGTCCCCGGCATGCTCCTCAAGATAGGCAACCACCGCCTCGTGCTCATTTTGGTCCAATGCCTCCAACACCTCAACGTAAGCGGCAAAGGGCGACTCCCATCGCACACCAAGCTGCCGATCCGCATCAATCACATCGGAATAGAGGGTTGCCGAGATTCGCTGCATGTATCGGAAATAAACGCTCGCCTTTGCCACGATGTGTTCGGTTGGATAGATTGTTTTGGATGCATATTCCAACGCTTCATCAAAAAAGCGGCATGAAGAATGCAGTCTGCCCTGCTCGAACTCATCAACGGCGATCGCCGCATCACAATCCGCCAGGAGCAGACCAATTTCGTCATCCGCCTCCGGACAACCGGAAAGGCAGAGGCTCCGACACCCCCACCAATCTCCGGCCGTGTATGCCCGCTTGATATTGGGCATGCTATTCATTTTTCGGTAAACCACCTCATCGCCCTCGTCGGCAAGCAAAAAGCCAACGGGAACATTCAGTCTACCCGCAATATACAAGATCGTGGAAAGCGAGGGCTGTGCCGAGCCGTTCTCTATGCAAGAGAGCATATTTCGGGTAATCTGATTCCCTGCAAGCTCCGCCTGTGTCATTAGCTTTGCCACGCGCAGCTCACGGATTTTTTCACCGATATTCATGCAAACGGTCCGTCACCTTTTCAATAGTTTATTCAGCGGCTGCTTCTGCTGCCTCTGCTGCCTTTTCAGCCTTTGCTGCCTTGTATGTATTCACCTTGTCCTGAACCTTCTGCTTCACAGCAACGCACTTTACCTTTACCTTGCCGTATGCCTTGCCGGGAACAGCCTTGATGGTCTGAACGCCGCTGCCAACCTTAGCGGTGAGGAGCTTGCAGTTCTTCACGAAAGCCTGGATACGACCGGGCAGAGTCTTGGAATAGATGAACTGATCGAGCAGATCATAGAGTCTGTCCATATTGTCATCCACAACACCTGCGATGCGGTCTGCAGCTTCCTTATAGATACCCTCTGCCGAGTAGCGAGCCTGATCCATGCGGATTGCATACTCCTTCTCAGCCTTTGCCTCGATTGCCTTTGCCTTTGCAACTGCGGGAGCGAGGAGCTTCGCATAGTCGCCATCCATTTTCTTCATCAGCTTATCGTAAAGCTCGATCTTCTCTTCAACCGAGGTGTCGCCACCAACGATCTTGTCGAGTCTTGCCTCAAGCTCCACAACCTGCTGCTGCACGTTTGCGAGCTGAACTGCCTTTTCCTGCAGCTTTGCTTCAGCATCCTTCACAAACTGATTAACCTCAGCCTTATCGTAACCGTTGAGTTTGTTTCTGAAATGCACAGAAATTTCTGCCATGATTCAACCTCCACTTTTCACATATTAACGCGTATATATAAGAGCGTCTTTTTACTCATTTATATCATATCACACTTTTTAGTTAATTGCAATCCTTTTTTTTCTCTTTTTTTATTTTTGGCATTTTGCACAATTTTGAAAAAGCGACCAATTGCAAACGGGACAGGTTTGGGGCGGGTTGATTGACCTCTCCGAACGCTTATACCGAAGCAAAATCGTGAGCTTCAATTTGGCAACGAGCTCAAAACACGGCGGGAATTTCGCCTGCGGCGAATATACCTGCGCTCGACGCTGGTGAGCAAGCTCCCCTTCGCTCTCGCTTGGTATGCCAGCCCTTCTCCGCTTCGCTGCGCTCGCGGAAATGGGTTCGTCGGGCGGGTGCCAAAAGAGATAGGGGGATCGCATGGTGAGGCAGAACGTTTTGGAGCGTTAAAACCCGCAACGGGAATTTCGCCTGCGGCGAAGATACCTGCGCTCGACGCCGGTGAGCAAGCTCCCCTTCGCTCTCGCTTGATATGCGACCCCTTCTCCGCGTCGCTATCGCTCGCGGAAATGG
>CAJKPX010000062.1 GCA_905201895.1 uncultured Eubacteriales bacterium
GTTTCGGCCTGAACGGCCGGGAATTCCATCAGGGCCTTGATTTCAGCTGCACTCGTGCCTCGGTTAAAAGCATTGCGAATGCCGAGGCCACGGTGACACAGGTGAATCGAACAAATGCAAATAATGATTTTGGTTATTATGTGCAGATGAAGGCGGGAGACGTTTTCTTTACTTATCAGCATTTGGCCAGCATAGAATCATGGGTAAAGGTAGGTACCAAGATAGATGTGGGTCAGACATTCGCTGTATCGGGCAATACCGGTATAGGAACTGGGTATCATTTGCATGTGACGGTGGCAACGGTTGCTGCGTTGTGTCCAAAGATTACTACCGCCTCCGACGTTGAAAGAGATAATTATATGGACCCACGTATTTATATTGATTAGGAAGGAAATCAATAATATGAAAAAGTTAATTTTATTAGCTGCTCTTGCTACAGGATTAATGTTTACAGCAAAAGCACAGGAAAATGGTTTCGGTGTCCGTGCAGGATTGAATCTTTCCAATGTTCGCGGAGATTTCAAAGATGCCTTCGATGCAGATGTTAAAATGAAAGCCGGATTTAATATCGGAGTGATTTATGATTATGGATTCAGTGAAAGTTTCTATATCCAACCGGGACTTTATTATACTCTCAAAGGAGTTAAAGCCGAAGACAAAGAAGATAGTGAGCTCAAAATGACCTATAATTTGAGTTATCTGGAAATTCCTATTTTAGCATCTTACCGAATTGCTATTTCCGATAACACAAAATGGCATATCAATGCAGGACCTTATTTTGCTTATGGAATTGGTGGTAAAGTGAAATACGAATACGACGGGGATAGTGAAAAATATGACGCATTTGGAAAAAGTGATGAGGACGGACCACGCCATAGTCATAGGGACCGCCCGAGTCCTTGGCGCAGATCGAGACCTGACGCTCGGTGCAGGAGAGACCGTCACCCACGCAGCCCATGTCCACGCTGATCGCTTCGGTCACGCCTGCGGGTACCGAAGCGGCACCGCCGTGACCGACCTCCTCGTAGACCGTGACGTGCACCCAGATGCGACGGTCGGGGGTCAGATTGTTGTCGCGCAGATATTTGGCAAAGCCGAGCAGAATGCCAACCGAGAGCTTGTCGTCGAGGAAACGGCTCTTGATGTAGCCCGACTCGGTAATGCGGGTGCGCGGATCGAAGCAAACCACGTCGCCAACCTCAATTCCGAGCGCGCGGGTCTGCTCTGCCGAGGAGGTATCCTCGTCGATCACAACCTCGGTGGTGTCAAAGCTGCGCTTGGTGTCGGCAAAGGCACCGTTGACGTGAACCGAGGCGTTGCAGAGCTGGAGTGTGCCCTCGATGACCTTGCCGCTGCGAGTGTAAACGCGCAAATTTTCGGTCTCACCGTTCTCGGCACGCATGCCGCCAAGGTTGGTCAGGCGCAGGCGTCCGTTTCCCTTGATCTCGGCAACCATCGCGCCGAGCGTGTCAGTGTGCGCCTCGAGGAGCAGGGCGTTCTCGGAGTCCTTGCCGCCCAGATCAATCAGCACGCCGCCCTTTTTGGTCTGCGCGGCGTCAAAGCCGAGCGCGGAAAAGCGGTCGAGCACCCAGGCTGCCGCTCCTGCGGTAAAGCCTGTGGGACTGTCAATGGCAAGCAGATCGCGTGCTGCCTCGGTTGCGTAGATTGCGTAGTCTCGTTTCATGTTTGCGTTCTCACTTTCGGATATTTTTTTGCGGTTCTGTTGCCGCGTATAGGATTTATAGTGTGATCTTCACGGTCTTGCCGCTGCGATTCTCCACCTCCACCAGGGGGAGCTCCATTGTGCCCAAGCGCTTTTTGGAACGTCGGATCTCGCGGCAGAGGCGCCGCATATTTCTGCCCGAGAGCGGGCGCAGGTCCTCCTCTGCGGTGCCGTGCTTTTTCGCCGTGTGTCGGATCAGTGCGGCGACGACCGTTGCGCTGAAGGAGCTAAAGACCAGCCCCGTTGGGAGTAGGATGCGCGTCGGCTTTTGGTCAGGCTTTTGTACCAATATTTTCATAGGTCATCACTCAACGAAAATCTCAACCGTGTCGCCGTCGCCGCTCTCGACCTCCACGAGCTTGCCGACCACGCCTGCCTCTACCATGGAAAGAAGCTGTGCAATGTCGATGCCCTTGAGGCTGTCGCCAACCTGCGGCATCGACATGCCCATCTCAATCGCCGCCTTGACCAGCGGCAGGGGAAGATTGACCTTCACCGTGTAGTCGTTTGCGGAGTGCACGAGGATGCGGAGCAGCATTTGGTCGAGCGGCTTGCGTGCCTCGGCGGGCGGGAGACTGACGGGGGCGGGCTGCTTGCCCGTGAGCAGCTCGTCGAGCGTGAGTCCAAGCTCGCGTGCAAGGGTGGGCAGGAGCGAGATGTCGGGGCAGGAGACGTCGTTTTCCCATTTTGAAACTGCCTGCGCCGAGATGCCGAGTCGCTCGGCGAGCTCCTCCTGCGTCATGGATTTGGCACGGCGTGCCTCTGCAATTCGATTCCCAAGTGTTTGATTCATTTTTTTCTCCTTCTTCGGTCCGAACGGACCGTGTTTTGATGTAGGAAGGGCATACCGCCGAGCGGTGTCGCTCCTATGTGAGATAGGATAGCAGAGACAGCGAAAAAAAGGAAGAGAGCAACGGTTGTTTCAACTCCAAAATCGCACAACCGTTTGGCGATTTTTCACTCAACCAACGGTTGAACACGCCTGTTTTGAGCTTTTAGGGGTGTTTTTTTGGATGCTCTTAGGGGCGCTCGGGGGCTTTTGTGCACCGAGCGCCCCTTTGCAGATACTTTATTATATCACACGTGGGCATGGATTGTCAATTGTCTTCTGTTGCATCTTCAAGCGCGATCTCGGAGACAAGGATCGACTTGGCGAGCTTTCCGTTGGCATCGGTTCGGGTGAAATCACTGTACGATGCAAAGATTCTTCCATCATCGGTGATGCAGACGTCGGCATTCGAGCAGGTGTATTCAAAATATTTGGTGAGCACGTCCTCCTCGGGCACGTGGACCAGCTCGGTGATCTCACTCCATTCGCGTCCCTCGGGATCATCGCAGGTTCGCAGGTACACACCGGGGCGACCCGAAATGAGCAGGATCGTGCCGTCGGCGGTGCGCAGGGAATGGGGATGGATGCCGTAGTCGAAGAAAACCTCCGGCTTCGACCAGCTCTTTCCTTGATCGGTTGAACGTACAACAAACATTTTGGGGATCGGTCTGCCGTTCTGGCGCAGAGGATGGAGCGCGCCCGAGCGCATGATCATGATAAAGTCGCCGTTTTCCATGATCTCGAGCGTTGCCTCGTTGAAGCCCTCCACGCTGTAGGCATCGGGATGATTGCCGCAGGTGGGGGAGTAGTAGACCGAGCTGACGTAATCCCAGCTATGTCCGAAATCGTCCGAGCGGAGCAGGTGCACCGAGTTGAATCGACTGTTGATCGGCTCGTGCTCGGATTCTGCCGCGTCGGCATAAACGGGAAGCCACACCGTTCCGTTTTTGTCTGCCTTGAAATCGTTTTCGGCAGGCGAGATCTGGGTGATGAAGCGAGCGTCGCCCTTGACGTAGTAGTTCACCGGCATATCCTTCCAATTCACGCGGGCAATTTCCACGCGCGGCTGATCCTCGCCGGGGCAGAGGCGCGACACGGTGAAGCTTTTCTCCAAGCCCTTCACCTTGCCGAGCAGCTCGTCGATCGTATAGACGTAGATTTCGCTGTTGCTGCTGGTATGTCCCATTTTTTTCTTGGGCGATAACGCGGGCAGATCGGTCAGGTTTGTGCGTTGAATGAAATCGAGGCGGTCGCCGTTGGGGAGTGCGGGAGCCATGCGTCTCCACGTTTCAATCGAATCGCGTTGCCAGGATTTTCCGTTGTCGCGCGAGACGTAAACGGGGTCGAGATCCTCCTTGCCAAAGCTTTCCACGGCATCCTTGCGCCCCATGAAGCGCACGCAGAGCGCGCCGTTTGCATAGCGGATAAAGGGGATCTGATAGCCACCCCAAAGGCGGGGCTCGGTGGAGCTTTGGTCGATCACGGTCGTGCTTTTGATCACAATCTTTTTCATGCTTGTGTCTCCTTATCGTTGGAAAGTCAAATCATAGCTTGCCGTTGCGGGGATTTACTGCTTTTCGCGTATTGCAACCCACCAATAAACCGCGCCGCAGATAAACTGCATCACTGCGGTGAAAATAAGCACGCCCGTATTGCCGACCGCGCCCGAGAGCGGGGTGATCAGAAGCGGAGCGATCGCCTGACCCGCCACAAATACCAGCATGCGGATCGAGGTATAGGAGCCGATCTGCTCGCGCGGAATGATCTTTGTGATGAGCACAGGGATCGCCGTGTCGATGATGACGCGGAAGATATAGGCGATGAGGAAGCAGACCAGAAATGCGGCAACGCCTCCCATCATCGAGAAGGGGAGGCTCAAGCAGATGCCGACCGTGGAGACGATGATCACGGTATTGGTGGCGATCCGCTTGCAGGAGAAGGAGAAGGCGAGGTTTCCGAGCAGCATGGCAATCTGCATGGCGATGTTGACATAGGCGGCGGTGGCGGTGTTGAGAATCTCTGCCGAGATGGCAAGCACCGTGATCGACGCCATGATGCCGGTTGCAATGCCGCGTGTGAAATTGGGGATGAGGAGAAAATAGGTGGTTTTGTTGCGGAACACGGCAACGAGATCGCTTCGATCGGAGGGCTTATCCTCGAGTCTTGCTTCGGGCAGCTCGCGCATTGAGAGACAGGCAACGGAGGAGAGCACCAGCAGTGTCACCGCCGCCCCCCAGAATGCGGTCATGGAGCTCCAATAGGGTGCATTTGCGATCACAAAGGTGTAGAGTGCCGAAACGGCAAAGGAGACCCCACCGAGCAGGATCGCACAATGTGCCATGAGATTGCCGTAGTTTTTCATGTCGATGATCTCGTAGGGCAGGCAATAGCTGAGCACCATATACAGTCCCACCATCACGTTCACGATTGCGGCAAGCACAAAGACTGCAAGGATAAAGCCGTCGCGTGCAACCGTTGGAAAGATCGCGCCCACCATCAGCAGGGCTGCAAGGGATGCCATTGCAACGCCTGTGAGCGAGATCAGTTTTTTCGTGCGGCGGAATTTTCCCGCAAGGAATACCAGCGCCAGCATCACAGCAACCTGCACGAATTGGACCATGGAGTTGTAGAGATAAACCTGCTGGTCGGAAAAGCCGCGCTCAAGCAGAAAGGTTTGCAGGATCACGCCCGAGCAGAACATGAAGCCCGTGTTATAGAGTGTGTAGTAGATGCAGTATTTGATGTAATTCTTTGACATAAATTCCTTTCCGATGTCGCAAAGGCGACGCCTTTGTCAATTCCGTGGTTTGATCGGTGTGTTCGTTTTTTTACCGATATTATACATGTCCTTCTTCTTTTTTTCAAGTAGACAAAAGGACCAATTTGAGCCTTGCAATGTCCGTTTTTTATAGTTTTTGAGCAACGGAGACTTTTCCGGATACAAAATTGCTCTGCCGCGAGCGTTTTTGTCTTGACACGCCGAGCCGAGTGTGCTAAAATAAAGCAAATTGCTCAAGGAGGACGCTACACAATGAGTACTTTGGATCAGATCGACAAGAATTTTGTGGTGGAGACCACTCTCACCGAGAGTGACATTCGTTTCTGGGATGTGCGCCAAGACCCCTTTGAGGTCTACGGACTTTACAACTATCGCGAGGAGCCGCAGTTCAAGCGTCTGCCCGACGAGGTTGGACTAAACGTCAACGAGGGTGTGGCAAAGCTTTATCTGAATACCGCGGGTGGACGCGTGCGCTTTTCCACCGATTCGCAGTACGTTGCGATCCATGCCGAGATGCCGCATATCTGCCGCATGCCGCATTTCGCACTCTCGGGAGGCTCGGCGTTCGACCTCTATATCGACGAGCCTCAAAGCGGGATCAGCCGCTTCCACCGTCCCTTTATGCCCGACTATAACATGAAGGGCGGCTATGAATCCATCCAGCGCTTCCCTGATCGGCAGCTGCGCCATTTCACCATTCATTTTCCGTCTTACAGCGACGTGACCAACCTCTATATCGGTTTGCAGAGCGATGCGGTGGTTGGCGGCGGCATGAAATACCGCAACGTTCCGCCCGTGGTCTACTACGGCAGCTCGATCACGCAGGGCGCATGCGCCATCCGTCCCGGCAACACCTACGAGAACGTGGTGAGCCGCCGCATGGGACTCGACTATATCAACCTCGGTTTTTCGGGCAACGGCAAGGCAGAGGACCTGATCGTGGATTACATGGCGGGGCTGGATATGTCGGTGTTCGTTTCGGACTATGACCACAACGCGCGCAACGCCGAATATCTTGCCGCAACGCATTGCAGGATGTATCAAAAAATCCGTGCCGCCAAGCCCGATGTCCCCTATATTATGATCTCGCGCGTGGATTTTGACCTCGAATATGATCGGAACATTGCCCGTCGCGACGTAATCATCGACACCTACCGCTATGCGCGCGCGCAGGGAGACCGTAACGTTTACCTGATCGAGGGCGACGGCGTGTTCCGCGGACGCTATGCCGATATGTGCACGGTCGACGGCTGCCATCCCAACGATCTCGGCTTTGCGCTCATGGCGGATGCGGTGGAAACCGAGCTTCGCCGCGCCATGACCCAGCACCTCTTTCCCTGATCTCTCCCCGCGGTTGAATCTCATCAATCAAAGGTTGTATTTTGAAAAAACACTTGACAGCACGCGGTAATTTCACTATAATGATATCAACGAGTTTGAAAAGTGGCGTTTTGATGGATTGAAAATCAACAAATCGTTGAATTTAGCGCATTTTTTGAAAATACACTTGACAAAAACCGAAAAAACGATTATAATGATATCAAATAATTGAAAAAGTGAGGGTTCATATGAAGCCAAACCGCGAACAAAAGAATTTTATCAACTATTTCAAAAAATGGGAGGGCATGAGCACGCTCGGCATTATTCTGCTCGTTGTCGGTCTCCTTTGCCTGTGGTTGGGCATGTCGCTGGCATCCACTCTGCTCATGCTCGTTTTGCTTCCCCTGGGCTTGGCGCTCTTTCTCTATGGCAGCATCGGGCGCGCCGCCGAGAGTGATTTCAAAAACGCGGTTGATGCCTGCATGGAGCGCATCAAATTTGACGAGGTGGAGGAGGAATCGCGCTTCCGTCGCCGCCATCTGAAGACTCCCGAAATCTTTTCCTTTTCGGACTACGTCATGCGCGATGGCGTGATGGTGAAGCGCCGCAAGAGCGGACAGCTTTGCTCCTCGCAGTACCTCTGCGCAAAAATGCTGGTGCTCACCGATGCCTTCTATCTCAAAACGCGCGAATTTTCCTTTATTTCGGACGAAAAAACGGCGCTTGACGAGGAAATCTATTTTGCCGAGATTGAAAAAATCGAAATTTTGCGCGAAACCCGACCGATCACCTTTGGAAAGACGACGCACACCGCCAAGACCTGCGAGCTCGTGATTACCTACGGTGGAGGCAAGAAGCGCGCGCTTCCCGTGAAGGACGATATCTACGCCGAGGAGTTTGCCGAGCGGCTCGAGCGGATTGTGAATGCGGGAAAAACCGAAGAATAAAATGAATAAAGGGCTGCCTCAAATTGCAAATTTGAGGCAGCCCTTTTTCCTGCAAAAGCGCACCTCTTGATGGATAAACAAGAAATATTTGACAAATCAGTGAAAAGATGCTATCATAATGGTGGGTAAATTCAAAAACAAAACAGAAACAGGAGGTAACGTATGATGATGCTTCGAACGAAATTACAAACGCGCCTGCTCGCACTTTTGCTGATGCTATCCCTCTTGCTCACCACAGCGCTCTTTTCGTCCTGTCAAACCGTAGAGCCGCCCGCGGGCGAGAATACGACAGATGTAGAAACGACAGCGGAGGAAACGACAGCGGAGGAAACGACAGCGGAGGAAACAACAGAGGGGCAGACCGAGAATCTTATGGAGGGAAAGAAACATAAGATTCCAAATACCGCAACCTTGGATCAAAATTTTGCCGACAATAAAATTGTTGTTGGAGTGCAACCTTATATGATTGATTATCCTTACACAAAGGATGATTTTGCAGAGGTTGGATGCATCCGGCTTGAGATTTTAATGCTTGGAAATGAGAAAAATGGAAATAGATCTCTCCATATGCGATTGACTTTGGATCAATCCTCAAAGCAACACGTATTAGATATGATAAAATTACTTGAAAAGCGAGAAGATCTTTATTATGCACACCCGGATATGTATGCATCTTTAGACTAAACCGTAGATGAAATTGATGCAACCCTACCCAATGATCCACAGTTTTCCGGTGATCGCTCAAAGGAGTGGGGAATTGAGCTGATTATGTTGCCGGACGCATGGGATTATACTGTGGGCTCTGCTGCCATCACGGTGGGAATCATTGATAGTGGAATTGATGCTTCACATCCGGATTTGAATAATCGAATAAATTTTTTGTGGAGCAGAACATTTGGCGGATTGTCAAGTCCTTGTGTTGATGCATCGGGACACGGTACAGGGGCGGCAGGAATCATCGGCGCGGAGGCAAACAATCAGGGAGACGCCTCGATTCAGGCAATCCCCGTTTACACCTGCTCGGGCTGCGGTTACACCTCCTATACCGTGCCGCCCGATTACGGATATAATTGAAATGAAAATAAAGTTTTGGGACCGAGTCGAAGTCGACTCGGTCCCTTGTATATTCGATGTGCTTTTGCGGAATTTTCGATTGGGTTGAACGATCGTCGGTCAGAGCTGCGAGAGGAAGGCGAATTCAATGTCGCTGTGCCCCTTGAGCCCCTCGTGACCGAAGTCGGGGTAGATCACAACCTCCTTCTCGGAGGTGATCTTGTTGAACATTGCAAACTGCGTGGAGGGCGGGCAGGTGGTGTCCATCAAACCCGTTGCCATGAGCACCTTGGCACGGATGCGGGGAGCGAGGAACTGAATGTCGATGTAGCCGAGCTTTTCAAAAATTTCGTCCTCACGCTCGTGTCTGGGGTCGAAGTAGCGGAAATAGTAGCGCAGACCCTCGTAGGCACCCTTTGCCAGGTCCATTTCCCAAACGCGCTTGTAGTCCGAGAGATAGGGGTAGGTGGGGGCACAGAGCTTGATCGAGGGAACGAGCGCCGCGCATGCAACCGTGAGCGCACCGCCCTGCGAGCCGCCGCAGGCACCAACGCGGGTTTCGTCAACGTAGTCGAGCCCCATCACGATGCGTGCGAGCATTGCCGTGTCGAGAAAGAGATCGCGGCAGAGCAGCCCCTCGGGGGGACCGTCGAGACCGCGGGTGAAGGGCGTGGTGTAGGTGGTTCCCGCAACGCCGCCAACGTCCTGCGAAACGCCGCCCTGACCGCGACAGTCGAGCGAGGCAACGCAATATCCCTGCGAGGCGTAGGTCAGGAGCGACGCCCAATGACCGCCGTCACCCGAGAGACCGTGAAAGCGCAGCACGGCGGGCACCTTGCCGTCGATATTCTTGGGACGTGCGAATTTTGCATAGATCTCGGCGCCCTTGGTCGACTTGAAGCGCAGCTCAAAGAAATCGGCGATCTTGGATTCGAGCGGATAGGGGATAAACTGCGCTTCGGGGTCGATGGCGTTCATTTCGGCAATCGAGCGATCCCAAAACTCGTCGAAATCGGCTGGGCGGGGGTTGATTCCCTGATATTCCTTCAGCTTTGAGAGCGGCATATCTACTGTTGGCATGTCAAATCTCCTTTTTTATGAATGTTTTTGATGACGGTTGAATGTCGGACGGCTCGCGTCCGATCGGACAAGGCTATTTTACAATATTGCACTTGGTTTGTCAAGCCTTTTGAACATTTCAATCGAATTTTTGCGATTCGCGGTAGGCGCGAGGCGACATTCCAACTGCCCGTCGGAAGCATCGGCTGAAATAATAGGGGTCGGGAAAGCCCACCTGCTCGGCAATCTCGCGAATGCTGATCGCACTGTTGCGCAGCATGGATTTTGCCGCCGCGATGCGCATGTTCGTGCGGTATTCGTTGGGAGATACCCCTGCCCATTCCTTGAAATGGCGGTAAAAGCCGCTCTCGCTGATCCTGCAAACCTCGGCATAACGCTCCATTTTTTCGTTTCGGTCCCATTCGCTGATGAGCAGACGCACGCCCTTGTAGATCGTTGCGTGATCCTCCGACCGAAAAAGCTCGAAATCGGACAAAGACGCGAGCAGGTCGAACAGGCGTGCCTGACGGCGCAGGCGGTTGCCGCGCGGATCTAGGCAAAGCAGACGCAATTCGGATGCGGCGTGTCGACAGTCGGGCGAGGCACCCGATGCCACGAGCGAAAGCTGCTCCGCCAGCCGCACCTCGCGTCCGCTTGCATCGTGCAGAGCAAAATTCACGGTGTAGGTATCGGGATCAAAGCCGCCGCCGCGGAATTCGACGGTGTAGCAGGTTCCGCGCGGAATATACACCGCATCCCCTTGCGTTGCGGTGAGTGCCACGCCATCGTCTGTGCGAAAATAAACGCGCAGGGGAGAGCAGACCAGAACGAGCCCGTCGGAGCGGCGCGGTTCAATTTTGTTTCCCAGCCAAACGCTGCCGTTTTTCCAGATCTGGCGATGGCAGTCAAATACCTCGCCGCGGCAGCCCTCACGCTCAAGCTCTGAAAGTGACAAGGTTCGTATCATCTCGCGCCTCCGTTCGATTCAATCACCTTTTTAGGTTATTATATCATAATTTTAGAGAAAAGTCCATCCTTTTCGCAGAATTTCCTATTTACAATCGCACAGGGAGTTGCTATAATAAAATATGGAATTCTGATCCGTGAAAAGAGGATGAAGAAATGGGATATTTATTTTTGGCTGCTGCGCTTTTGTGCGGCGTGACGAAGGGCTACTGCGGAAAGCGCTCGAGCGGATACGTGACCGAGTTTCGGGACTCGATGCTGATCAATCTGATCCGCATGCTGCTTTGCATTTTGTTCGGATGCGCGATGCTGGGCTTTGGGGGCTCATTTGCCTCGCTTGCCGTGAGCGGTGAGATGCTGCTCGTCACCGCAGTCTCGGGCATCACCACCTCGGTGTTCGTGATTACGTGGCTGCTTTCGGTCCGTCGCGGCGCGTACATGTTCGTTGATGTGTTCCTGATGCTCGGCGTGATGATCGCCATTCTGCTCAGCTGGGGCTTTTTCGGGGAGGCGGTCACGCTTCGTCAAGGCATCGGATTTGTCATTTTGGTTGGAGCTGTGATCCTGATGTGCTCCTATCAGCGCTCGGTCAAGGGAAGCGTCACGGTGGGCGCCATCCTGCTCCTCGTGCTTTGCGGAGCCTCCACGGGACTAACCGATTTCTCGCAAAAATGGTTTGTAAACCGCTTTTCCGAGGTGCCCGTTGCGGTGTTTCAGTTCTACACCTATCTGTTTTCGGCAATCACGCTCCTGATCTTTTACGTGACCCTTGGGCTCATCGAGCGCAAAAGGACAACGCGAGGGGCGGAAATCTCCGAGTCTGCGCACCGCCGCACGCTGCGTGAAAAGCTGCCGCCCGCGCTGCTTGGCTATATTTTCGTGATGGCGCTCTGTCTCTATCTCCATTCCTTTTTCAAAACCAAGGCGGCGGGGCTTCTCACTGCAACCCAGCTCTATCCGCTCAATCAGGGCGGTGCTCTGCTGCTGAGCACCGTGATGGCGGCGGTTTGCTTTCACGAAAAGCCGCGCGCGTCGAGCGTGATCGGTCTGCTCCTTGCCTTTGCGGCGTTGCTGCTGATCAATCTGTGAGACGGGCAAGGTATTGCATTTTCTACGTATCAAATTCAAAGGAGAAGATAATAAATGAAGATTACACAGTATCTCACCACCGAGGGGCTGGACTTTGTCACGCACCCCGTTTATCCCGCCGTCAAAATGAGCGGCGCATGCGAGCTGCGAAAGACGGGGGAGGTCCTTTCGCGCGATTTTCTCGGCTTTGGCGTTGCAATTACGGGCAGCTCCTGCTATAACCTCTCGCTGATGGAGCCTGCCGCGCGCCGCGCGCTTCTGGAGGAAATCTACGGCAAGGAGGGTATCGGGCTCTCGGTTGCGCGCCTTTCGATCGGTGCGAGCGACTATTCCGCCGAGCTATATTCCTACGATGACGTGGAAAACGATATCGCGCTCGAGCATTTCTCGATTGACCGCGACCGTGCCTATATCATTCCCATGATCCGCGAAATTCTCGAGGTCAACCCCGATCTCTATCTCTATGCGTCTCCCTGGAGCCCTCCCGGATGGATGAAAACGGGCGGCAGCCTTTGCGGGGGCTATATGCGTGCCGAGTTTGTGGATTGCTATGCCGACTATATCGTGCGCTTTATTGAGGAATACGCAAAATGCGGCATCAAGATCGCGGCACTCACGCCGCAGAATGAGCCCGAGACCCAGCAGCACGGACAAATGCCTGCCTGCATCTGGCATCCCGATATTGAGGCGGCGTATATTTCGGTTCTGCGCCGCAAGCTCGACGAGCACGGGCTTGGAGACGTTGGAATTTGGATGTACGATTACAATTTTGACAACTATCTTCGCCCGCAATGGATGCTCGACACGTACCCCACGCTCGCAGAGGCGTGCAGCGGCGTGGCGTTTCACTATTATCGCGGGAGCATCGAGCAAACTCGCGCACTCCGCGAGGCATATCCGCAGCTCAAGATGCATTTCACCGAGGGCGGACCGCGCTTGTTTGACAACTACGGCGTCGATTGGTGCAAATGGGGCATCATGATGTCCAAAACGCTCAACGAGGGCTTCGCCTCGTTCACGGGCTGGAACCTCATGCTCGACGAAACGGGTGGACCAAACGTTGGTCCCTATTTCTGCGGCGGACTCGTAACGCGCAACAGCGTGAGCGGTGCGTTGAGTTATAGCGGACAGTACAAGACCTTCCGCCATATCGCAAAATTCATGCAGAAGGGCGCGAGGGTGATGGGGCTGGAGATTTCCGACAACGTATCGTGCGTGTTCCGTTTTCCCAAGGACGAGATGCCTCTGCATGCTTCGCTGATCGAGAATCCCGACGGTAGCCGCGTCTACGTGCTGGTCAATCGCGACAGCACCAAGCGTCAGGTGCAGATTTTTGAGGGTGACACCCATTGGTACGTCGAAATGCTCCCCAACACGCTCTCAACCGTTGTGGTGGAATAAAAAGTAGGATGTATAAACAGGGGGAGGGAGCGGGACTTTTGAGCAAAAGCTTCGTTAGCGTAAAATGACTGTGTTTTCTTGTTTGTGGGGAAAACTTCTCGAGAGAAGTTTTCCCCACACCCCT
>CAJKPX010000063.1 GCA_905201895.1 uncultured Eubacteriales bacterium
AAGCGCTAAAAATTCAGGCTTTGGGGCGGGTTCATCCTCTTCTGCCTCGGCTAGCCATCGGTATAGAACAACCCAACGGGGTGAGAGGAGGAGTGAAATGAAAAAGCAAAAAGGACCCGAAAAACGGCTTCAATCAGGGCGCATTACCTGCCTCACACAACGCTTTTTGCGGCTTTCGATGGCATGGATCGCAGGGATGTCGTTGGTAATTCTGCATGCCTTTCTCGACGCACGGGTGAGCGATCCGCTCGGCGCGGTGCATCGCTTTTTGCCGATCACCGAGTACATCCTGGCAGCACTTTTACTGATGCTCGGCGGTGCGCTTTTGATCGAGCGCAGCGCAAGGGAGCGAGAGCGTGACACTCGCGAGTGAGGCAAACGGAAATCATCCGCTGGCATCTGCAAACGCTATACAATACAGACAGAAAAAGCATCTGCGGTACGCTCTGTGCGTTGCAGATGCTTTTTGATGCTTTTTATGCATTACGGAATTTCATATTCCAGATCAAACGGCTCCCCACCGACGTCCTGAACGCAAAGTCGGGTATGCTTTGCCGTGCGGATATAGTCGGCAAGGTCGCGGGTATCGCGCAGATCGTCGGGCAGATACATGCCGCATTTAGGGCGGTAGGTGTCGGCATGATAGTCGCCGCCGCAGGTGAGGGGGAGGTGATGCTGCTTTGCCGCCGCGAGGATCTCGGGCAGATAGATGTCGCCGTAGAGCGGATGGCAGTTGAGCTCCACGCCGTCCATCCATTGCGGGTCCATCAGCAGGCTGCCATTGCGGTAGGGGTGTGCCTGAACGAGAATGCCGCCGCGCTCATGCACCGCGCGATAGAGCGCCTCCTGCGTGTAGTCGAACATGAGAGGGTGCTCCTCGAGAAGCTCGGGGCCGAGCCCGTAGATCAGCATGTGCACACGCTTGTAGAGCTCCATTGTCACTTCGATGCCGAAAAAGAACGGCATCCCCGCAGTCTCGGCGATCGGACGGGCGCGGTCATATTCAACCTGATAGCGCTCGATCAGCTCCTCAAGTGTGAGGTTGAGCTTTTGCATGTAGTTTTTCTGATAATGATTGGTCAGGGCAACGCCGTCGAGCCCTACCTCGCGTGCGGCAACGAGTCCGTCAGAAAACGAAATCCGACAGCAACGGCTTGCACCCGAAGAATGCATGTGAAGATCAATGAGCATGTGCTTGTTCTCTCTTTGTCTGTATTTTTGTTGGGATGCTTTTCGTTTTCAGAGCGTGGGGACGATCTGATGCGCGGCAAGAAATTCGTCAACCTCAACCGAGGTGGGGATCGAGACGGACGCGCCGTGGCGGCTGACCGTGATGGCGGCAACGGCTGCGGCATAGCACACGGCGTCACGGAGCGCCGCGCCCTCGCAGAGCTTTTTGCAAAGGCCGCCGATAAAGCTATCTCCCGCCGCGGTGGTGTCCACGCTGCAAACGCGATAAACGCCTGCAAATTCCACACCCTCGCCCGCGCTGTAAGCCGAGCCCCGTCCTCCAAGTGTGACCACGGCATCGGCACATCCAAGCGCCCGCAGAGCCGAAACAGCCGCCTCGGCAGAGGCTCTGTCGATGGGCTCAATGCCCGTGAGCAGGCGCGCTTCAAATTCGTTTGGCACGATGAGATCGACGAGCGGATAGAGCGTAGGAGGGACCTCGCATGCAGGTGCGGGATTGACCACCACGCGCTTACCACGCCGCTTTGCCTCGCGTGCGGCGGCGAGCACCGATTCGATCGGGATTTCAAATTGCATCACAACGGTATCCGCCCAATCAAAGAGTGCGTTGTTTTCAGCAATGAGTGAGGGGGTCACGAGCGCGTTGGCGCCCGCATCGAGGATGATGTGGTTGTCACCGCCGCACACCGTGATCATCGCCGCGCCCGTGGGAGCGTCCACGCGCCGAACCGACGAGATATCCACGCCGCAATCGGTCAGATTTTGCAGGGCAAGCTCGCCCACGTGATCGCGTCCGACCGCGCCGAGCATGCGCACCTCGCACCCCGATTTCGCGAGTGCAACCGCCTGATTTGCGCCCTTGCCTCCAAAATTCATGGCAAAATCGCTCCCCGTGAGGGTCTCGCCCAATTTGGGCAGACGCGTTGTGTGGATCACATAGTCCACGTTGATGCTTCCAATTACCAAAACATGCTTGCTCATCATTTTTCCCCCTTCATTTTCTTGCTTTTAGTTTATCATAATTCACGCGAGAAGTCAATCTTATCATCAAAAAAAGGTTGACTTTTGTCATCCTTTGCGTTATACTGAACGTAGAAAAAAAGAAAGGACGGAACTTCCCGTGAAACTCGACGATCTTTCCGCATTGCTCGCCTCCTCGGAGTGCCTCAACGTAATTCTCGACACCGATGCCTACAACGAGGTGGACGATCAGTTTTGTCTTGCTTACTGCATGCGTGCTCCCGAGCGCATCCGCCTGCTCTCGGTCAATGCCGCGCCCTTTTTCAACTCCCGCTCGAGCTCTGCCGCCGACGGAATGGAAAAAAGCTACCGCGAGATTTTTCGCGTGATGCACTTGGTCGATCCGAGCGCAGCCATCCCCGTTTACCGTGGCTCGGAGACCTTTATGACCGACCCCGAAATCCCGATTGAATCCGATGCGGCGGAAAATATCATCCGCACGGTGAAGCAGAGCGAGGAGCCCGTTATCATTCTTGCAATCGGCGCGATTACGAACGTGGCGTCGGCGCTTGTGAAGTGCCCCGAGTTGGCACAGAGAACCGCCGTGATCTGGCTGGGCGGTCATGCGCTCCATCATCCGCATTCGAGGGAATTCAACATGCGCCAGGACGTGGCTGCGGCAAAGGCTGTTTTTGATAGCGGCGTGCCGCTTTTGCAGGTGCCCTGTGCGGGCGTTTGCACCGAGCTTGTCACGAGCGTGCCCGAGCTCGAATACTACCTGCGCGGAAAGGGGGAGCTCTGCGACTATCTTGTGGATAACGTGGCACGGGAATGCCGCGACAAATACGCCTGCTCGCGCATCATCTGGGACGTTGCCGCTGCCGCAACGCTGATCTGCCCTGCGGGATGCGAGATTGTGCGCTTGCCGCGTCCGATGCTCACGGCGGATAGCTGCTATTCCTTTGACAGCGCCCGTGCGCACTACCTCTACGTGCGCCGTCTCCACCGCGATCTGATTTACGGAGACCTGTTCCGACACCTGACCGCGGAAAAATAATCCTTATTACAAAAGCCCCCAACGCGATTCGCGTTGGGGGCTTGTTTGTTCATTCACCTTGGTCGGCGTCAAAGGTTTCCTTGAGAATTTCGTTCCACTTTTTCCAAGTGTCAAAGGTAATCGGGGCATCTCCCATCACAAAGTGGTTGTAGTGCGTCTTGCCGTTAGCCGTCCATTCAATGATGAGCAGGCTCTGACCCTCCCCGTCGGGAATCTGTACAATGGGGGTGGCGGTGTTGGCATCGGCATGAAATTTTCCACACGAATGCGGTGTCGCTTCGCCGTTTCCATCGTAGGAGGTGATGCGATAATCGCCGCTCTGTACCGCGAGCGTATCGTTTGCGGCATAGAGCGTTGCCGCCTCTCCGAGCACCTTCCGCACCGCCATGAGCGCAAGATCGCGCTGGGACTGACGGATCCAATAGAAGGGAAGCTTGGGACGCCCGTCGCAATCGGCGAGCGAATAGTTAAAGAGCATCGGCCACATGTCGGCAAGCGACCACCAAAGCACGCCCGTTTTCGTCCAACGCATCACGCGCGTGTATTCGATCGCGTCCTTGTAAATATCTGCGCAAACGAGGTTGATTGCCACGCTGTAATCGCGCCACTCGTCGGACGTGAAATCGCGTCCGTATTTCTCGCGACAGATCTCGCGTCCGCAGGAGATCCAGCGTGCGAAATAGTAATCGTGCTGATGACTGTCGCAGGGGTAGAATTTTCCCGATTTGTGCGACTCATCCCAAAGGCGGATCGCGCGATCCTTTTCGCGTTCCCAAAGGTCGGCGCGGTCACACACGGGGTTGAAGGTGATCGGACCCGTCTCTCCAATGAAGCGCGCGCGGTTGGCACGAAGTGCGACCGCATAGCTCGACGAGGGGTAGACGTGTGCCTCGAGCGGATAATGTCGAGGCGGCAGATGTGCGGGATCGCGTGCCTGCTGCTCCTCGTAGGCAAGCACGTTGTGTCGCCGCCGCTCGATCATGCATTCGTCGGGCTGCTTGGGCGAGCTCTCCACGTAGTCACGGAAGGGGTCGTTGCGCAGCACCGCGTCGCGCAGCACCTCGCGCGTCACAATCTGATCGGATGGCAGGGCATAACCGCCGTTGTGGTGACTCAAAAAGCCCGCGTCGTTTTCATTGTCGCCGCACCAAAGTGCGATCGAGGGGTGGTTGCGGAGCTTGCGCAGAATATAGGTTGCCTCGGCGCGCACCTCCTCGCAGAACCATCCGTCGCGCGGCGTGACCTCGCAGGCGAACATGAAATCATGCCAGACGAGGATGCCGTTTTCATCGCAGTAATCGAAGAAGGGGTGATCCTCGTAGATACCGCCGCCCCAGATGCGCACCATGTTGCAGTTGAGCTCCTTCACGAGTGGCAGGAATTTGAGCGCCTTGGCGTCGGCGCGCGAATGCAACGCGTCGGCGGGCTTCCAGTTGGTGCCGCGGATCATAACGCGCTTGTTATTGACAAGGAAGATAAACTCACCCTTGTCATCCTCGGTCAGGTAATCGGATTGCACCAGGTGGACCGTGCGGATGCCCCATTTGCCGCACCACTCGGCAACGAGCTCGCCGTCGCGGTACATCTCGAGCGTCAGGTCATGCAGAGCCGCCTCTCCGAATCCGTAGGGCCACCAGAGCCTGACCTCTTCGAGCGGAAGCGAGAAGCTACAATTCCCCCGCGAGGAAAAGACCTCCTCCTCGGCAGAGTAGACCGTTTCACCGCCATAGGAGAGGCGCATGCGGAAGGTGTAGCCGAGGGTGGAGCGATCACGCGGGAGGTGATAGAACCAATTGAGGGCGAGCGAAACCTTGCCGCGTCCCTCGTCGATGGATTTGGTGTAGTAATAAATATTGTCAAAGCGCTCGATCGGTCGGTCCTCGAGATAAACGGGACGGAAGATGCCCGAGGTGAGCAGACGGGGTGCGTTATCCCACCCCCAGGAATGGCGAGCCTTGCGCAGATAGACTGCGGAGCCGTACTGTGAGCCATTACGTAGAATGGGGAAATAGTCGGGCATGTGCTCGCGTGCCCAAAGCTCGGCGCTGCGGATCACAACGGTGAGCTCGTTACCCGTAGGCTTGAGTCGGGTGCCGACCGCAAATCTCCATTCGCGGTGCATGTTGGCGCAATTGCCGAGAAGCTCGCCGTTGAGATAGATCTCTGCAACCGTGTCGATGCCTTCAAACACGAGCTCGCGCTCGTATCCCACGGCAAGTGCGGGGGCGTCGAAAACGGTGGTGTAGGTCCAATCGTCCACGATTTCAAACTGTGTGGTTGCGCGGCGGTGATCGGGGGGCATATAATCGTTGAGCAGTCCCATGCGGACCAGCTCGGGCTCAATATTGCCCGGAACAGTTGCGCGGTCGCGGCAGACCTCGCGCGTGATGGGATGCGTGAAGGCGAGTGACCATTCGCCGTGTAACAGATGCTTGATGCTTTGCATAGTGCTCTCCTTTTTTCGATCGGATTGGTTAGGGAGACTCCTCATATTGCCCTTATTATATCACGATGAGCGAAAAAAACAAGGGCGATCCGCTATTTTTGTGTCTACTTTTCGTGGAAAAGCTGCACACGTACGCTTATTTTTTTCGTCCGCGTGTCGGGCGAGGTGCGGTTTTTCCGCCGGGTCTGCCTGCCGTTGCACGGGAGAGCGGCTTGTGTGCTTTTGTCTGCTTTTCGCCTTGTGATTTGCGCGATGCACGTTCCTTTTCACCTCTCCGTGCGCCGCGTGCGGTTGCTTTGTCTCGGTCGGAGTCGGCGTTCGCCTTACCCCTTGACGTGTGAGATGCAGCCGGGCGAACGAGGCAATCCTTTTCAAAGCCGATCAGGTCCTCTCTGCCCGCGCGACGGAGCGCCTCTCGAACGAGGTCGGCATTTTGCGGTCGGTTGTATTGCAGCAGCGCACGCTGGAGCTGCTTTTCATGGTAGTCGGTTGCAACGTAAACGGGTTTCATGGTCAGGGGATTGATGCCCGTGTAATACATCACGGTTGAGGCGGTTCCGGGGGTGGGATAGTAGTCCTGCACCTGCTCGGGCGCATAGCCGTTCCGCTTGAGGCAAACGGCGAGCTCGATGGCGTCGGCAAGCGTGGAGCCGGGGTGGCTCGACATCAGATAGGGCACCAGATATTGCTCCTTGCCCACCTGCTTTGTGATCTCAAAGAAGCGGCGGCGGAACGCCTCGTAGACGTCAAAAGATGGCTTGCCCATGCAGGCGAGCACCGCATCGGAGCAATGCTCGGGGGCAACCTTGAGCTGACCGCTGACGTGATCGCGCACGAGCTTACGGAAAAAGGCATCGTTTTTGTCTGCCATGAGGTAATCAAAGCGGATTCCGCTGCGGATAAAGACCTTTTTCACACGTGGGAGCTTCTCAATCTCCTCAAGCAGATGCATGTATTCGGTGTGGTCGACCCGCACGTTTTTGCAGGGCGTGGGAGCAAGACACTTACGCGTGGCACAAACGCCGTCACGCAGCTGTTTTTCGCAGGCAGGGTAGCGGAAATTGGCAGTGGGACCGCCCACGTCATGGATGTAGCCCTTGAAATCGGGAAGCGCGGTGATCTTCTTTGCCTCCTCCACCACGCTTTGAATGCTGCGCGAGCGCACCGTGCGCCCCTGATGGAAGGCAAGCGCGCAGAAATTGCAGCCGCCAAAGCATCCGCGGTTGTGGGTGATCGAGAATTTGACCTCCTCGATGCCCGGCACACCGCCCACAGCCTTGTAGATCGGGTGGTAGTCGCGCATGTAGGGAAGTGAATAGACGTGATCGAGCTCCTCGCGCTCGAGCGGCGGCATGGGAGGGTTTTGCACGAGCAGCTTGCCGTCGTAGAGCTCGCAGATCGCGCGTCCGTTGATCGAGTCTTGATTTTTATATTGAATGCCGAATGCCTCGGCGTATTTGCGTTTGTCGGTCTTGAGCTCGTTGTAGTCAAAGGTTGCGGCAACGGGATAGTGCAGGGCATCCTCGGGGCGGCAGAGATAGACCGTTCCGCGCACGTCGCGAATTTTGCGGATTGGAATGCCGCGCGAGAGCAGATCGGCAATGCGGAGCAGAATTTTCTCTCCCATGCCATAGGTGAGCAGGTCGGCGCGGCTGTCGACCAGCACCGAGCGGCGCACCTTATCGTCCCAATAATCGTAATGCGCAAAGCGACGCAGGGATGCCTCAAGGCCGCCGAGGATGATCGGCACGTCGCCGTAAGCCTCTCGGATGCGGTTGCAGTAAACGATCACGGCGCGATCGGGGCGATTGCCCATCTTGCCGCCTGCGGTGTAGTAGTCGAAGCTGCGTTTCTTTTTTGACGCGGTGTAGTGCGCCACCATGCTGTCGATATTTCCCGACGTGACGAGAAAGCCGAGCTTGGGGCGGCCGAACTCGCGAAAGGCATCACAGCTTTTGTAGTCGGGCTGGGAAAGAATGGCAACGCGATAGCCTGCGTCCTCCAGCACGCGCGAGATGATCGACACACCAAAGGACGGGTGATCGACGTAGGCGTCTCCCGTGACGTATACAAAATCGGGTGCATCCCATCCGCGCGCCTCCATATCGGCACGCGAGATCGGCAAAAATCCTGTTGTGTTCATGCTTTAATCCTTTTTCGGGAGAATGTTCTCCCGCTTATTCGTGGTCGTTTTTGTGGAACGTATGTTGTTTTTCGTAATACATATGTTAAATTTCGACCGTGCAGCCGTCATAGGAAACGGCACAGCCGATCGCGGCGGCACTGCGCGTCATGCCCTCGTGGAGCGGGTTGCCGTTGTGCGAGAAGTGGTTGACGTAGAGCACCGTGTCCCCGTCAACCGCACCGATAGCACGAAGGCGACCGATCGCCTCGCCAACGCAATCAAAGCCCATGTGGATGCTTGTCGGCTTAGAGGGGAGATGTGCATTGGTGCAATCGAAGGTGGCAAAATCGAGGCAGATATGGTTTTTTTCGACGTAATCGAAAATCTCATCATAGAAGAGGCCCGTATCATGTGCATAAAGCAGCGTTTTTTCACCGTCACACACGAGATAGATTACGGCAACCTGTCCGGGGGCATGTCTTGCGGGGAGTGGGGTGACCGAATAGCGACCGAGTGTGACGGTTTGAAAGGGCTTTGCCTCGATCAGCTCGATTCCCTCCGCAACGCCGGGGTCTGCCGACGCCAACGTTTCCCGACAACGCTCATACACGGTTTCGGGACAGAGCACCGTGAGGGTGGGCTCCTCCATCTCGTGCGCATACCACGAACCGCGCAGAAGCAGGTCTCGGGGGTAGCAGTGATCGCTGTGTGCATGCGTGATGAGCAAATAGCGGATGCGGTCGCCGCGGATGCCGTTCTGCTGAAAATGCGAGAGGGTATCGGCGGGGAAATCGACGAGAAGGTCGCCATTGATCAGCGATTGCGAGCGCGTGCGAATATCCTTTCCGCCGAGGCGGCGTGCCTCGATGCAGTATTGGCAATTGCAAAAGAGTGCGGGGCAGCCCTCTGCCGCCGCCGTTCCGAGAAAGGTGATTTTCATGATGGGTCCCCCTGTGTTGTTTTTTGAGCGTACTCTATAACCAATTTGTATTTGGAATGGATGAAGTAATCGTAAACGCGGTCCTTCCGACGGATGTTGCGGCTGCGGTTCACGTCTGCAACCCGAAGGGTCAGCGACCGCTCCCCGCAGAGCAGCGTGAGCGTGTCTCCCCGATCGAGCATGCGCAGCTCGGGCAGATCCTCCATGAAAAAGCGGTTGTTCTTCAGGGCAAGTGCGAAAATATCCTCGGCAACCTCCACCGCAAAGGTCTCGCAGAGATTTGCTTCGGGCACGAAGGCGGCGGGGTCAAAGGACTCGTCGGGGTAGCTGCTGCCACGCCCAAAGGCATATCCTGCATAGTCACCCGTTTTGTCAAGTGCCTCTGCCATGAGTGCGCCCCATCCGCGCTGCGAGTAGTGGCGCGCGACTCCATCGTTGAGCACAGGGGTGCAATTCTCCGTTTCCTGATGATCCCATCCCGAAAAACGGTACCCGTGCTTGCGAATTTCATCAATAATGGCGTTGTTTTCGGCGAAGGAGTGCGCGTCAACCGCCCGGATCTCCCCGTTCTCAAAATGTGTCCATCCAACTACGCGGTACTTCATGTCTCACCGTCCTCGGGCGCCTCTCCGTCCTCACGGTATGCCTTGGAGCCCTGCATGTCCGACAAAAGCTTGAAGCCGTCGATCTCGCCGCGTTGCATTGCACCGAAAATACGGTAGCGCAGTCCGTCGTGCTTGCGGTCAAGCTCGCGGAGCAGCTGCTTCATCTCCTCGCGCTGGGTGTTTCCGTCGGCGGGGCAGGGTGACTTGACCACGGGCAGCTCAACCTTCGAGGCAAAATAGCGGATGTCCTTTTCGGGCATATAGAGCATGGGGCGGATAAGCTTGATCCCAACGCGCGACAGATAGGTCACGGGCGAGAAGCAGCCGAGCCGTCCCTCGAAAAAGAGGTTGAGCATAAAGGTTTCAACGGCATCGTCGAAATGATGCCCGAGCGCTACCGAGGTGCATCCAAGCTCCTTTGCGGCGTTGTGAAGCGCGCCGCGTCGCATCTTGGCGCAGAGAGAGCAGGGATTTTTTTCTTTTCGCACGTCAAAGATGATGTGCGAGATTTCGGTGGGAACGACGTGATAGGGCACACCCAGCTCCTCGCAAAAGGCGCGGATGCCCGAAAAGTCGGCGCCCTCGAAGCCCATGTCCACCGTAATGGCAATCAGCTCAAAGGGGATGGGGTAGAAGCGGCGCAGCTGAGCCATCGCGCAGAGCAGAGTGAGCGAGTCCTTGCCCGCCGAGACCCCAACCGCGATCTTATCGCCTGCCTCGATCATGCCGTAATCGTCAATCGCGCGGCGTGTATAGCTTAAAATTCGTTTCGTGTGTTCCATATGTAATGAGGGGGCAGTGCCAAAACGTGCAGTTGCCCCCTTTTCTTTCATTCAGATTTTGCTTCGGTTGGATCAGTCAACAACGGTTTCGCCGTTGTCCTCATCAACAACCTCCTCAACGATTGCTTCGATGGGCGATCCGTCGTCCTCTTCCTCAACAGTCTCCTCAACAGTCTCCTCAACGGGAGCCTCCTCAACTACCTCATCAGCGATCTCCTCAACTGCTTCCTCCTCGGCAGCCTCAACAGGCTCCTCCTCGGGAAGATCGTCAACCTCAATGGTCAGATTGCGGATCGCTCTCAATTCGCGAAGCACGCCGATTGCGATTGCGGTGGTTGCAGCAGCAGCGATGCCAATGCCGATCAGAATTTTGGTGTTTGTTTTCATGGTGGTATCTCCTTATAAAAATTTTCAAAAATTATTTTCTTCACAAGCGTTGTATTCTATACGACGGGGAGTGCCTGCGTTCAGTAAAAGAGACGGCAGGTGTCATAAACTGCCTGTGCGGCGGCTGTGAGCCTGCGTGTCCTATCGCCCTCCCGCATCGGCTCGTAGAGCAGCAGGGGAGGCGAAACACGGAGAGAAGGGGCTGCCCCCTTAACCGCCTCGGTGAGAACGGCGCAGGGCTCTGCCGACTCGTCGGCATAAACGAGGGTCATGCGCTTGGGCTCCAGCGCGGATGCATGCAATGCCGCGAGCAGCTCGGAGAGCCGATCGGGTCTCCAAACCGTCACGAAGCGTCCGCCATAGCGCAGAATGCGACCTGCAGCGGCGCAAAAATCGGCAATGCCGCCCAGCACCTCATGCCGTGCGATATATTTTTCATCGTGCTCGTTGCGTTTTCCGCTTCCCACCTTCATATAGGGCGGGTTGGATACGACCAGATCCACCTCACGACCGCCAAGCTCACGGCAGGTGAGCGTGCGAACGTCGCCGAGGTGCGGCGTGATGCGGTCTGCAAAGCCGTTGACGGCGGCGTTGCGTCCGATCAGATCAACGAAGCATTCCTGCACCTCAACCGCCGTAACCCTTGCTGCCTTGCCCTTTGCCAGGAGCAGGAGGGGGAGAATGCCCGTGCCGCTTCCAAGATCAACCGCATGCGCGCTCGGCATGGGACGAACGAAGGCGGCGAGCAGATAGGCGTCGGTGCCAAAGGTGAGACCCTGCCGCTTGCGGATCAGGCAGAGCTGCTCGTTGACCTTGTCGAGGCTTTCGTCCTCGAGGAGCGGGATATCGTTCCGATCGGTCATGAGCGGGGATCCTTTCTATAAAAAGCGAGGTGTGGAGGGGACTCCCTCCGCACAACGGTTCTGAAAAAGTTGTAAAAAAGTGTCGGATGAATGCGTAGTGGCGGAGCAGGCAGAGATCAATCCGACTTGCTCCGCCACATCTGCGGGTGATGTAATTATGCTTCTACGGGAGCGCCTACGGGGCAAGCCTCAGCACAAGCGCCGCAACCTGCGCACTTGTCAGCGTCGATCTCGTACTTACCATCGCCTTCGGTAATTGCTTCACAGGGGCAAGCGTCAACGCATGCACCGCAGGATACGCAATCATCAGTGATCTTATATGCCATGATCGAATACCTCCTTGTAATTTTGGTACTTATATTGTAACATATTTTTTGTATTTTGCAACAGTTTTTTTGATTTTTTCAAAAAAATTTTCAAAACTTCACTTTTGCAGGTGGAAAAGATGCGCAAGGTCAGGATTCTTCACCCTTTTTCTCCTCTTTTTTCTCGCTTTTATCAACCTTTGCGCGATCCTGTGTGCCCTTGCGCTCCTTGGGAAGAACGGTTACCTCGTCCCTGTGATACTGCTTGGGCGGGGTGTCGGGGGTATCCTTGAGCAGAACGCGCACCGTGCCTGCCAGGGGATTGGAGCCGATCACGGTTCCAACGCCGTCGGGCGTGCGCACTGTGGAATCATACGAGGGGGTCTTGCGGATTTCCTCGGCATAGACCTCAGATTCATAGCGCAGACAGCACATGAGCCTGCCGCAAACGCCCGAGATTTTGTTGGCGTTGAGCGAGAGGTTCTGATCCTTTGCCATTTTGATCGACACCTGCGCGAAATCGGGCAGGAAGGTTGAGCAGCAGAGCGCTCTGCCGCATGCACCGATGCCGCCGAGCATCTTTGCCTCGTCGCGGATACCGATCTGTCGCAACTCAATGCGCGTGCGGAACACCGACGCAAGATCCTTGACCAGCTCGCGGAAGTCCACGCGTCCCTCTGCGGAAAAATAGAACAGGAGCTTGGAATTGTCGAAGGCGTACTGCACGTCGATCAGCTTCATATCAAGCTTGTGCGCCGCAATCTTTTCCTGGCAGACCTTGAGTGCCTGCTTTTCCTTTGCGCGGTTCTGCTCGTTGTGTGCAATATCCTCGTCGGTTGCAAGACGCAGAAGGGGGCGCAGGGGAGATACCACGCTTGCGGCGCTCACCATCGTGTTGGGCAGGCAGACCTCACCGAATTCGGGACCGCGCGTGGTCTCCACGATCGCAAACTCGCCCCTCTTGGCACGGATGTCGCGGGGATCGAAATAATAGGTTTTCCCCGATGCGCGGAAGCGCACGCCGACGACCTCAATGCGAGGCGTCTCCTCGGGGGCAGCCTCGGGCTGATCGGGCGCGGGCGTCATAGCTTCCTCGGATGGCACTGCCTCCGTGGGAAGCACGTCGGGCGTTTCGACGGGACGGGCGGTCGACTCCGCAACGGCTACGGGTGCCGCAGGGGCAGCGGGTGCGGTCGACGTCGACGAATAAGCGGTAGGCACGCTGCCGTCAGCCGCCTTGAGCACGATCTGTGCGCGAAGCTCTGAGAGCTCGATTTCCTGGCGGCTCGGCTGCTCATAGGGGTCGAAGGGGCGCTTTTCCTGGCTGTGTCTGTTGCCTCGCTCGCCTCTGC
>CAJKPX010000064.1 GCA_905201895.1 uncultured Eubacteriales bacterium
GGGGTAGCAGGATTCGGACCTACGAATGCCAGAGTCAAAGTCTGGTGCCTTACCGCTTGGCTATACCCCAATATTCACATTATTTCTTTTCAACGTTCCAATTATACCACATGTTTTCTCGTCTGTCAAGTCTTTTCTTTTGCTCTTTTCGTTTTTCTTTCCATTTTTTGTTGACTTTTTCCGAGCAATCATGCACTTTGGATTGACAAATACGCGAAAATTGTGTATAATAATATGTGGTTATTTTTTGAACGATCTCTTGAAAGGATGAATAAAAAACATGAAAAAAACAGTTTTGAGAAAATACGCAAAGCTCATCGCCGTGATGGGCGCAAACGTGAAAAAAGGGCAGGACGTTGAAATTTGGGCAAGCCTCGATCAGCCCGAATTCGTGAAAATGGTTGTTGAGGAGTGCTATGCGCTCGGCGCACGCAAGGTGACCGTTGAGTGGAGCTATCAGCCTATCACCAAGATCAATCAGAAGAAGCGCAGCCTCGCAACGCTTTCCAAGATGGAGGATTGGGAGGTTGCCAAGCTCAAGCATCAGAGCGAGACCCTCTCCGTTCGCATCTACCTCGAGTCCGACGATCCCGACGGTCTCAAGGGTGTCAATCAGGCAAAGCTCTCCAAGGCATCGCAGGCTCGCTACAAGATCATCAAGCCCTACCGCGATGCAATGGAGAACAAGTATCAGTGGTGCATCGCTGCCGTTCCGGGTGCCGCATGGGCGAAAAAAATCTTCCCCGGTGAAACCCGTTCGCGCGCAATGGAAAAGCTCTGGGAAGCCATTCTCTACACCTCTCGCGTGGACGAGGACCCCGTTGCCGCATGGCAGGCTCACAACGCCGATCTGCAGTCGCGTTGCGATTACCTCAACAGCCTCGGCATTGAAACGCTCGAATATCATTCGGCAAACGGCACCGATTTCCGCGTTGGCATGATCGAGGATGCGCTCTTTATGGGCGGCTCCGAGGTGACGCAGGGAAGCGGCATCGAGTTCAATCCCAACATTCCCTCCGAGGAGGTATTCATTTCTCCCATGAGAGGTGTTGCCGAGGGTCTTGTGGTTGCTTCCAAGCCGCTCTCCTACCGCGGCGAGCTGATTGAAAACTTCTCGATCCGCTTCGAAGGCGGTAAAGCAGTTGAGGTTCATGCCGAAAAGAACGAGGACCTGCTCCGCGAGATGATCTCGATGGACGAGGGTGCTGCATATCTCGGTGAGTGTGCGCTCGTTCCCTACGACAGCCCCATCCGCAACTCCGAAATTCTGTTCTACAACACGCTTTTCGACGAAAATGCTGCTTGCCATCTCGCTCTCGGCTTCGGCTTTACCAACACCATCAAGGATTACGACAAATACACCATGCAGGAATGCATCGCAAAGGGCGTAAACGATTCGATGATCCACGTCGACTTCATGATCGGAACCGCCGATCTCTCAATTACCGCCATCACCCGTGACGGTAAGCGCGTCCCCATCTTTGCCAACGGCAACTGGGCATTTTGAGTGAGAGTAGGAGTGGTTTGCGGGGGAAGGGGAGCTTTTGAAAAAGCTCCGCCTTCCCCCGCGCCCCCATCCCCGCAAAACTTTTCAAGAAAAGGGAATAGATGGCTATTTGAACTGCATTCTTAAAGGGGATCGGTTTTGCTCAATCCCACAGCGCAGTCTGTTCCCGTGGGTCATCCTGAACCTAAAGCGCTTGCGCTTTTGCGTGCTGAAGGACCTTGACTCTTTTTCCAAAACACCCCGCTTTGAAAAATAAACGAACGGAGAAACAACATGAACGTAACAGAGCGTTTTTTGAAATACGTGAGCTTTGACACACGCTCCGACGAAAACAGCACCACCGTGCCGAGCACCGATCGACAAAAGCTGCTTGGTGCGTATCTGGCAGAGGAATTGGCGTCGATCGGTCTTTCCAACGCGCACATGGACGAATACGGCTACGTTTACGCCCACCTTCCCGCAACGGCGGGTAAGGAGCATCTGCCCGTGCTCGGTTTGATCGCGCACATGGACACCTCTCCCGATGCCTCGGGTGCCAACGTCTCCCCTCGGATCGTCACCTACACGGGCGGCGACATTCCGCTCGGTGAGAGCGGCGAGGTGATCGAGGTGTCGCTTTTTCCGTCGCTTTCTCGCTATATTGGACAGGAGCTGATCGTAACCGACGGCACCACCCTGCTCGGCGCTGACGATAAGGCTGGACTTGCCGAGATTGTGACTGCTTGCGAGTATTTGATCTCACATCCCGAGATCGCGCACGGACCGATCGCGATTGGTTTTACTCCCGACGAGGAGATCGGCTGCGGTGCAGATCATTTCGATCTGCAGGGCTTTGGCGCGTCGGTTGCCTACACGGTTGACGGCGGTGAGCTTGGCGAGATCGAATATGAAAACTTCAATGCGGCGTCTGCAAAACTGACCGTAAAGGGCGTGAACATCCACCCCGGATCGGCAAAGGGACGCATGAAAAACGCGGCTCTGATGGCAACCGAGTTCATTTCCATGATGCCGCCGCTCGAGATACCCGCACACACCGAGGGCTACGAGGGCTTCTATCACGTGCACGATATGCAGGGCTGTGAGAGTGAAGCTACGGTTTCCATGCTCATCCGCGACCATGATCGCGCATCCTTTGAGGCGCGCAAGGCGTTTCTCTATGACCTGGTTGAGCGCTGCAATGAGAAATTCGGCGGTGCGTATTGCTCGATCGAGATCCGCGACAGCTACTACAACATGAAAGAGAAAATCCTGCCGCACATGGAGCTGATCGAGAACGCCAAGGCGGCAATGCTGGCGGTTGGTGTGGAGCCCGAGATCGTTCCGATTCGCGGCGGCACCGACGGTGCGCGTCTTTCCTACGAGGGACTGCCTTGTCCCAATCTTTGCACGGGTGGCGCGAATTTCCATGGCGTGCACGAGTTCATTCCTGTCAATGCGCTTTGCAAAATGGTGGAGGTTCTGGTGCATCTTGCTTCGACCGATTAACCACAAAAGCGACTTTGCCTATTGCTTTCTGTGCGAAAATATGGTACAATAGACCCATGACGCCACACCGCGTCTGAAAAAACATCAATGGAGGAATTTTCGCAGTGCATCCCGTCTTGCTTGTTTGTAATATCATCGCAACGGTGCTCGGCGTGCTTTACGCCTACCGCGCGATTTTCGTTGTGATCGGGCTCTTTTGGACGAAAAAATACGAGCCTGCAAAAAAGAATCATCGCTATGCCATTGTGATCGCAGCCAGAAACGAGGAGGCGGTGATTGGAAATCTGCTCAAGAGCATCCGCATGCAGGATTATCCCGCCGAATGTCTGACCACCTTTGTGGTAGCCGACAACTGCACCGATGCAACCGCGCGTGTGGTGCGTGAGCAGGGTGCCGTTTGCTACGAGCGCTTTGACACCGAGCATTGCACCAAGGGCTATGCGCTTCAATTTCTGTTTGAGCAGATCGAGCGCGACTACGGTCGCGAGAGCTTTGACGCCTATATTATTTTCGACGCCGACAATTTGCTCAAGCACGATTACATCAGCCGCATGAACGATGCCTTTGACGCGGGCGAGCAGGTTGTGGTCTCCTACCGCAACACCAAAAATCTCGGCGACGGATGGATTTCCGCGGGATACGCGCTTCATTGGCTGCGCACCTGCCGCCTCGAGCATTGCGGACGCTCGGTGTTCGGGATTTCGGGACGTATTCAGGGAACGGGCGTGCTCTTTTCCAACAAATACGTGCGCGACGGCTGGAATTACACCTCGCTCACCGAGGATCGCGCATTTTCGTCCGACATCGTTGCCGCAGGCGATTCGATCGCCTATCAGCACGAGGCGCAGTTCTATGACGAGCAGCCCACCTCGCTTTTTATTGCCATGCGTCAGCGTTTGCGTTGGGCAAAGGGCAATTTGCAGGCGTTCACCGAAACGGGAGGCAAGCTCTTTCTCGGAATTTTCCGAAAGCGCGGGGCAGTGAGAAAAATCTCCTGCTACGATATGCTTCTGTTCAATCTGCCGAGCAGCGTGGTCACCATTCCCGCAAAGCTCGTGGAGGCGGTGATGATCGTGGTTCTGGCGATCACGAGCAGAGAGCCCTCGCCTGCGTGGTATGCGCTCCTGTTTCAAATCATTCAAATTCTGATATTTGAGCACTTTACTGCGATCCCGCTCGCATGGCTCACCTTTATCGCCGAGCGTCGGCGTATGGTCCGCCTGCGCTGGTATCAGTATATTTGGTATTCGCTCATGTTCCCGATCTTTGGCATGATCGGTGACGTTGCCATGCTCCTGGCGGTGTTCGTCAAGGTGAGCTGGAAGCCGATCCCGCACCGCGCAGCCATCGCGATCGAGCAGCTGGAGGATGGGGGAGAGGATGCCTCCGCCGCAGAGGGAGACCCGCGTGAGGAAGCTCCCACTGAAAAGGACGGGCAGCGCGAGCCGGCGCAGAAAAAATAAATAAGACGTCGACCCATGCGTTTTGCATGAGTCGACGTTTTTTGTATACTGTGTAGCTTATACAATCCCATCGCGCAAACGGTAGCCCTTGCCGTATTCGTTGACGATGAGCGGACGAGGATCAATCTCGGCGGCATGGCGATTGATGCGCGCGATCATCACCGAAACGTTTTCGATGCGTTGCTCGCCGTCCACGTAGCAGATGTCTGCAATATCGTCGATTGAGGTCAGGCGAGGGGAGCGGTAGAACAGAAAACGCAGGATTTTGTGCTCCTGCACCGAGAGCGGTAACAGGTAGCCCATGTATCGCGTTTGATGGCGGTCACCGTTGACGAGGAGCGAGAAGGTGGAGAGCTGCTCGGTTCGCATGCCGCAATTGACGCGTGCAAACTCAAGCATTTCATCAAACAGGGCGTCGCTTTTGCCCACGTCGCGGAAGATGCGGATCGCGGGCATATCGGGCACGCTCAATGGAGGAACAATTGCGGCGATCGGCATGTCGGGGTAGGTTTCGTGGAGCACGCGACTGAGGCGTTCTCCTGTGCCGAGGTTGGGGATGCAGTCCACGATCACGCCGCCCGTATCCTTTTCTCTGCAATAAAACTCTGCAACCTCGGGGTGGCACAGATAAAAGAACACACCCTTTGCATGAAAACGCACGGCGAAGCGTTGAAACCAAGCCGTGCGTTCCGTGATAAAAACAAGCATGCTTATTTTGCTACCGTTACAAAGGTTGCGTAGTTGATGGTAACGGGGTTCTTGGGCGAGGAAACCTCGTCGCCGCCCTCAGGCAGAACAACCTCGGTTGCTGCGATGCCGTCAACCGTATTCATACCGTAAACCACGTATCCGAAGGATGCGTATTTCTTATCCAGATCGGTGTAGTTTTGATGCATGATAAAGAATTGGCAGGAACCCGAGTCGTAGCTGTCGCCGCGGCGAGCCATCGAAACAACACCGCGCACGTGCGAGAGGTTGTTCTCAAAGCCGTTGTTGGTCATCTCACCCTTGATGGGGGTCGAGGAACCGGTGCCCGTTCCCTTAGGGTCACCGCCTTGGATCATGAAGCCGGAAACCACGCGGTGGAAGGTCAAGCCGTCATAAAATTTCGATTTCACGAGCGATTGGAAGTTTGCCACCGTTTTGGGGGCAACGTTGGCGTAAAGGCGAATGATCACGTCGCCGGTTTGTTCCACTCCGTTCTTGTCGGTGTAGGTGATGTTGAGCAGCACGTGATCGGTTACATCGGTGGTTTTGGTGCATTGCTCCATCGTTACAGCCGACATATCCAGCTCGCTCATCTGCGGCGCCACGCGCGGCTTCGAGAGAGAGGCGATTGCAATCGGAACTGCCACGATCACCAAAATAATGGCGATCGACGCAATGATGATCTGCCAAAGCAGACGGCTTTGCTTCTTTTGGCGCTCGATCGCCTCACGGCGGCGAGCCTCCTGATATTTTCTCATTTCTGCGGCTTGTTGCGCCTTTGATAATTTTCCCATATTTGAGCCCTTTCTTTTTTGTTCATCTCTGTTATTGTATCAAAAAAAGCTGTATTTGTCAAGAAAAAAAGGGGAGTTGAGAAATAATTTACAATTCTTTCGGATATGATAGATACTGATAGAGAGGGAGGTGGACAAAATGGGCGAGCTTTCATGGCAGCGGGTAGCTTCGATCCTTTTTTGCCTGATTGGCGGAGGCGTGCTTCTGTATTACGCCTTCCGTACGGCTTTGCCGATCCTCCTGCCGTTTTTGGTTGGGTGGGGCATCTCGTTGCTCATTCGCCCTTTGGCAAAAAGGCTTTCGTATCGCACAAAAATTCCGCTCAAGGTCAGTAGCGTGATCTTGCTTGTTCTGTTCGTTGGCGGTGCGCTTTCGCTCATCCTTCTCGCTACGAGTCGCTTGCTCTCCGAGCTTGGACATCTGCTCGACCGTCTGCTCGCCGATGGCTTTGATCCGGGGCATGTGCTTGACCGCGCAGCCGCTTTTCTGCAGGGGCTTGGTGAGCGCTTCGGGCTTTCCGATCGGTTTGGCGACGGTGCCACGGGGGAGGTAATGCATGCGCGACTTTCGGAGTGGCTCACCAATCAAGCCGATCGCCTTCTTACGTCGCTTGCTTCCGAAATTCCGCGCCTGATCGGAGCCCTTTTCGCCGCGTTGCCTCGCCTGTTTCTGGTCACGGTTGTCACAGCAATCTCGGGCGTGTATTTTTGCATGGACGGCGAGCGTATCACGGCGGCTCTGGCTGAACATCTGCCCGCGTCCATCCGTCGGCGTCTCCCTGCATGGAGATCGGCGACGCGACGCATTTCATGGCGCTATCTGCGCGCCTATCTGCTCCTGACGTTCCTGACCTTTGCCGAGCTGCTCATCGGCTTTTCAATCCTCGGCATTGATTATGCCTTTCTTCTGGCTCTGCTGGTGGCGATCGTGGACCTGCTTCCCGTGCTTGGCGTTGGCACGGTTCTTCTTCCGTGGGCACTGATCCTGCTTTTGCAGCGTCACTTCTATCTTGGCTTTGGTTTGCTCATTCTCTATGCCGCCTGCCTGCTTCTGCGTCAGATTCTCGAGCCGCGATTGGTGGGAAAAAGCTTGGGGCTTCACCCCCTTCTGACGCTTCTCGCAAGCTATGCGGGATGGTGTTTGCTCGGTATTCGCGGGATGATCCTCGCGCCGCTCCTTGCCGTGCTCTGCAAAAGTCTGCTTCGCTCGTTCAACGCGCCCGAATAACTGTATTTTTTGGGAAGGGAGCATCGCGGTGAGACGGAAGCGAGGTCAACCTACTATAAAGTATGTGAATTTTTTTTGACCAATCGAAAAAAGTCGCGCAAAGCGGTTGCAAAAAGTCGGGATTTATGGTAAAATAGTACCATGGCGTTTTATGCGCAAGAAAAAAGACGAAAAAGGAAGCAGACATGAAATTTTCTTTGAAACAGCCGCTCGAATATTATCGGGGACTGCGCCTGAACAATTTGAGATCCGACAAGTATAAGCATCTGTTTTTGCTGATCTATTGGCCAATCTACGGTCTCGTTTTTATGACGCTTGAAAAGTATTGGCCGCATATCTGGAAGGCAATCACGGGAACAGCGCTGATCTATCAAGAGGTTGTTTGCTGGATCGACGCCTATATCCCCCTGTGCGAATGGTTTGTGATCCCGTATTATTATTGGTTCGCCTCTCTTGTAGGAATGGTGATCTTCGGTTTGCTTTTTGATATTCGTGCGTTCCGCCATTTTATGTGGTTTATCATTTTGAGCTATTCGATCACGGCGGTGATCTATCTGATCTGGCCGAACATGCAGACGCTGCGTCCGACAGTCGACGAATTTCCCCGTGACAACTGGATGATCGACATCATCAAAATGCTTTATCAGTTTGACACCAACACCAACGTTTGCCCGTCGATCCACGTGCTCGGAGCCGTGGCGGTCGGATGTGCGGGTTGGCATAGCGAGCGCCTGCGCGGATGGGGTTGGAAGGTGTTTTTCGTGGTTTCCACAGTTCTCGTTTCGATTTCCACCGTCTTTATGCGTCAGCATTCGATCCTCGACGTGTTTGCGGCGATTGCGCTGTGTATCGTCTGCTATATCCTGGTGTTTTTCGTGATCTGCCGCCCCAAAAAGGACAAGGCAGCACAAACCGAGCCCGCGTGACCCAACGCGAGTAGCCCTTAACTGCAGAATTTTAGAAAGGAGGAGTGCTTCGATGGCATTTTTGGAAAGCGTGATCTACGTTCTCGTTCTTGGAATTGCCGCGCATTTTATCGGCGAGGCGCTCCCCCGACGTTGGTTTCGCCATGACCGTTTTCCGTTTCGCACTTGGAAATGGGAGAAAAACGGGCGTGTTTACGAGGCGATTCGTGTGCAGGATTGGAAGGACCACGTTCCCGATATGAGCCGCGTGATGAAGGATATGGTGCCCAAACGCGTTGGGATTTGTCCCACGTCGGAGGAGGTTCGCACGCTTGTGGCGGAAACCTGCGTGGCAGAGTTTATTCATGCTGTACTGTGTCTGTTCTCTCTCGGCGTTTATCTGTTTTGGAAAAACAAAATGGGTGTATTTTTGAGTGCCGTTGTGGTGCTGTGCAATCTTCCGTTCATCGTGATTCAACGCTATAATCGCCCGATGCTGGTTGCCCTTGCCTCGCGCTTGGAGGCGCGGGAGGAACGTCGGCGCTTGCGTGCCGCAGCAAGGCAGAGCACAATGGAGGGTGAAAATCCCAACGTACAAACGGAAGGAGAGAATGTATGAGGCAACGAGTGCTTGTTCTTTTGACGGTGTGCCTCTTTATCTTGTCTCATCTGACGGCATGTGACCATGGCTTGCAGGAGCCTCCTGCCACCGTGGACATGCCTCCTGTTTTTTCGGGTCTGCACCCGATCACGGTTTTGCAGGGCGACGGCGCCGTTTATCGGGACGGTGTAACGGTGCATGACCCGGAGGACGGTGCACTTTCCTTTACGCTTGACGCTTCGGCGGTGGATTACGATACCCCCGGGAGCTACACCGTGGTCTACCGTTCCGTTGATTCGGCGGGAAACGTGACCGAGGAGCGCGTTACCGTTACGGTGCTTGCACGTGCCGTGACCTATGAGCAGCTATGGGAGGCGGTGGACGCAATGATTGCGCGCCGTGGATTTACCTCGCTCTCGCGCGAGCAGCTCTGCGAGGAGCTCTACTACGCGATCAAGGCGGACCTCTCCTACACCTCCGATTCTGATAAAAGCGATTGGGTTGCCGAGGCGTACCGTGGACTGACCGATGGGGTGGGGGATTGCTTCACCTACTATGCCGTGGCAAGAGCCTGCTTTGAGCGACTCGGTGTTTCGGTGCTGACGGTTCAGCGAGCGCCTGACGTTCTGCCCTCCACGCACTATTGGTTGCTTGTGAATATGGGGAGCGAGGATGCGCCCGCATGGTATCATTGGGATGCCTGCCCGCACTATAAGGAATATCCTCTGACCTCAATCCTGCTCACCGATGCCGAGCTTCTGGCTTACAACGAAAAGGTGCCGCACTACTACACCTTTGATGCCTCGCTCTATCCCGCAACGCCAACCGAGCCCTATTGGTGAGAGACCAAGCTACACGCGTCTGCTTTGACCAAAAACAAAAACACCCTGACCGACGGAGAGGCACCATAACGGATGCCTGCCGTGACAGGGTGTTTTTTGTTTCAGCTTGAATGCATGTCAAGCTCGTTCGGATCAATCATGGACCTGCCGCAACGGGGGCAGGCATCAACCTTTGTTTCGCTCCACGTACCGCAAACGGCGCAAACGTATCCAACCGAGGGGGCACCGTCGAGGCGGAGGGGGTAGGGCAGACCACGCAGTCGCACGATGCGTGCGCCCTCATAGTAATAATGATAAAATCCGTTTTTTTGTTCAAAGGAGAGCGTTTTTGTTTTTCCGTTTTCAAGACGGATGCGTAGCTTGGTGTTCAGGCGAAAATCGTAGTCGGTGCTCTCACCGGGGTCTGCCGAGGCAGAATAGGAGCGCGAAAGCGAAGATGACTCGATTACACCGCAAACGGTGCGTCCCGTGATGAGGCGCCAGACCCGAAAGATCAGAATGCCGCTTATGGTGGCAGCGAGGATGAGAAGGACGAGTCGCCATCCAACGAAACGGAGGCTAGGGGGATAGGAAGAATGCTTGGCGTTGTAAGCAAGTGCGCCTCCAATCCACGCCGCAAGCCAAAGCAGGCAGCCGATCACACGCAGAACGTCCCTGCGGTAGACCTCGCGCCGCAGATCTCGGTTTTTGATTGGTAAATGCTTCACGATATCCCTCCTCTCTGCAATTATTTTATCACGGAGGGGCAAAAAAGTCAATCCCTTTTTGCACGTTTGGAGGAAGGGGCGCATAGGATAGAAGAAAGAGCCCTTTGATTTTATGGATATACGATAAGGAGTATGACTATGCGCACGCCCGATTCTCAACCGCCCTCGCCCTTTCGCCCCACACTTGCAGGATGTGTGGGGCGCGATCTTGCGCTTGCACGCGCATTGGAGGGGATTTATTTGCACGCCCTTTATTCGGTGGCGGCAAGCACCTACCGATCGCTGATCGCCGAGCGGCACGATCGTGCTCTGGCGGCAACGCTCGACGAGATTTCGATTGACCAATCCGAGCATTTTCGTCTGCTCGGAGACCTCATCCTTGCTCTGGGTGGCAATCCAACCGTTCGCACCGAAATGCAGGTGGAGCCGATCCCTTCCCTCGCCGCGGATGATAGGCACGCGGAGGAGATCGCGGCACGGTTGATCGCTCGATCGTTTGCCGAGCGAAAATGGAGCATTGACCGCATGCAGACCCTGATGGGGAGCACGCAGGATCGCATTGTGCGCTCAATCCTGGCACATCTGATCACCGACGAGGAGCGGCATCTGCAGATGCTTCGTAATTGCCGCCCTCAATGAGCCTCTGAAATAAACTCGAAGAAGGGTGTCGCAAATGCAAGTGCATTTGCTCGACCCCTTCTTTTTTTATCTTTTTCTCTTGACAAGCACTTCAATTTGTGGTAGAATAAAATACCGATTAAAGTATGATGTTTAGAATAAAATTCTAAAGGAGAGAATATGATCGCCAAGATTCACAATCAGTACGCGCACTTGACCGAAACCGAGAAAAAAATTGCAGATTGCGTGCTACTTGATCCTGCGGCGATTCCGCATATGACTGCACAGCAGTTGGCAGATGCAGCAGGCAGCGTACCCTCCGCCGTGATCCGCTTCTGCAAGGCAATGGGCTGCGAGGGCTTTTCAGCGTTCAAGATCGCGCTGGCGAGCGAGCTTGGCAGACGCGAGCATCAAGAGATGCTCACCGCCTTTGCAAGGGACGATAGCACCGAAATGGTTTTCCGCAAGGTGTTTCAGTCCGGCGTGCAAACCCTCCAGGATACTCTGAAAATGCTTGATTTCTCGCGCATCGAGCAGATTGCACGCTTGCTTTCGAGCGCGGAGCGCGTCTTTATCTTCGGTGTCGGAACCTCGTCGGTCATTGCGATCGACGCGCAATATCGCCTCTCGCAGCTCGGTCTTTCGGCTGTCAGCTGCACCGACGTTCTGTTTATGAACGTCACGGCGGTCAACACGCGTCGCGGTGACGTGGTGCTTGCCATCTCGCACAGCGGCATGACGCGTGCGGTGGTTGACGCCGTTCGGCATGCCAAGTCCTGCGGTGCTGCCACCGTGGCGATCACCAGCTTTTGGGATAGCCTCCTGGCACGTGAGTGCGACCATGCGGTCACAGTATTTGCCGACGAAAAAAATTACCCCGTTGAGGCGGTCTCTGCGCGCGTGGCGCATATCTGCCTCGTTGACGCCTTTATGATGACACTTGCTACCATGCATTATGACGGTCTTGCGGCGCATATCGAGGGACGAAATCGCGTCCTCGGTGAGATCCGCTACCGAAAGAACGGAGAGAATACGTAAACCATGACAACCTTTTTTACAACCCTGGACCGCATGGCGTTTCTGCTTGCCCTGATCCTTATCGGATACGTTTTGGTGAAGATCAAGGTGATCGACGTTGATGCAGCAACCACCCTCTCGCGCCTTGAAAATTGGCTTTTTCTGCCTGCACTCGTGATGGGCACCTTTCTGGAACAGTTCACGGTCGAGCGGTTGACCGTAGCGTGGCAGCCCTTCGTGGCAGGGGGTGCAGTGCTCGCCGTCACAGTTCCGCTTGCCATTCTCGGTGCACACCTTTGCGGTAAGGACGCTTACATCCGACGCATCTTCACCTACGGACTTTCGTTTGCCAATTTCGGCTTTATGGGCAATGCAGTGGTGAATGCGCTTTTTTCCGATTATTTTGCCGACTATCTCATCTTCACCCTCCCATTCTGGATTCTCATTCAGCTTTGGGGCGTGCCGGCACTTCTCATCAGCGGAGACGGAGAAGGGCGAAGTCTTGGAAAATCACTTCGTGCGCTGCTCAATCCCATGATGATTGGCATGGTGATCGGCATGGTGCTGGGACTCTCGGGCTTGCCAATGCCCGGTTTCTTCTCCTCGCTTGTGAGTGACGTTGGCGCCTGCATGTCTCCCGTTGCCATGATCCTCACGGGCATCACGGTTGCAAAGATCGACCTGCGCAAAACGCTGACCGACCTGCGTATCTATGCCGTCACGGCACTTCGTTTGGTGGCATTCCCCCTGCTTGCCATTGCCGTGCTCATGTTCCTGCCGCTGCCCAAGGCGATTGAGCTCTGCACGGTCTGCGCACTTGCGATGCCGCTCGGGCTTAACACCGTTGTCGTCCCCAGCGCCTATGGACGCGACACCACCGCCGCCGCAGGTATGGCGCTCATTTCGCACGTGCTTTCCTGCATCACAATCCCTTGTATCTTTCTGCTTTTGGAGATGCTGCTCTAAAGTGATCGGAGCTCGCTTTTTTGGGGCTGTCTACCGCACGCGTGGCGGTTGACAGCCCTTTTTTGTGAAACGAAAACCACCAGCAGTGCTGGTGGTTCCAAAAAGCTTTAGCTTTG
>CAJKPX010000065.1 GCA_905201895.1 uncultured Eubacteriales bacterium
CCACCCCCGCTATCTCAAGGGCGGAAACGAGGCGGTGGACCTCTACCGCAGCACCGACGGCGGCAAGACCTGGCGCTTGGAATCGCACGTCGCCGCACCCGATTGGCTGGGTGAGGGTGTGCATCTCGACGAGCCCCACGTGCTCGAGCTCCCCGACGGCAGACTGCTTGGCGCATTCCGCGTGGAGGGGGTCAAGCCCTTCACGATCGCGCTCAGCGTCTCCGAGGACGGCGGCAAGAGCTGGGGAGAGGTCTACCCAACAGGCGTGAGCGGCTCGCCCCCGCACCTCATGCTCCATTCCTCGGGTGCTCTGATCTGCTCCTTTGGTCGACGCGAGAACCCCTGCGGCGAGCGCGCTATGGTCAGTTACGACCTGGGACGGAGCTGGGAGGAGGAATACGTCCTCTGTACGGCAAAAGACCCCAACCAGGGCGACCTCGGCTATCCCACCACCGTGGAGCTCTCGGACGGCTCGCTCTTTACGATGTACTACCAGCGCTACGAGGACGACGCCAAGTGCTCGATGCTCTACACCAAATGGCGTTTGAACAGATAAAAGGAAAGGAAATTTCCCGATGAAGCAGCTTGTTATGGAGGCGATTACCGCCGAACGTGCGGCAGAACGCGCATTGCCCGATGGATATACGTACGAGCGCTTTGACGCTTCCTTGCGGGATATTGACGATTGGAAGGCGATCACGATGGAGCCGCCCGCGCTTGCGAGGAGCTTTGAGTCCTGCTATCGGGAATCCATCGAGGAATATCCCGATTGTATCCCGACGCGTGACGTCCATTTTGTTTCAAACAAATCGGGTGAGCGCGTTGCCACGGTCACAACGATCACGCATGCCGACGGCAGCGGTTACGTGCACATGGTCAAGGCGAAGGCGAGCGAGCACGGAAGGGGACTGGGACATGCCATGGCACGGCATGCACTGCAAATTTTTGCAGAGCGCGGCGTCGAGCGGGTTGTGCTCACAACCGATGATTTTCGTCTTGCCGCGATCAAAACCTATCTCGACGCAGGCTTTCGTCCCGTGATTGTTGAGGATCCGGCGAGCGATATGAACGCGCGATGGGATTCTGTTTTGAACACGCTGAACTATGCGGACGTTCCGAGAATTGTAAGACTCGCAGGAGATGAGTCGGTATGAATATTCCAAAGCTGAAGCACGCGCTCCTTTGCCGCATTCTCGTCTACGTAACGGTGATCGGCATTCCGCTTCTTGCAATCACTCTGGCGGTGAGCATTCCAATCATTCCGCTTCCCGTGCAGGTGCTGGTCTGCATCGGCGCGGCGGTGGGGCTTCTGCTTTACGTGGTCCGCAGCTTTGCGGTGCTCATGGCAATGGACATGGCACTTGCGGTGCAGCATTGCCGCAACACGGCTCGGCGTCGCTTTCATCTGCCGCGTGGCTTTTGCGAGGGACGGGTAGAGAAACATCTGCGGCGGATCGGTCGGGCATATGAACCAACCGCGATCGAGCCGCGCCCCGAGCTGCTACGTTACCGCAGCCGCGCGCCGATCACGGTCTACGCAAGCGGCACCGAAACGGTGGTTGCGCTCTACCGCACACGACTCTTGACCAAGGAGGGCTACCACGCCACTGTGCGATCTGCCACGGCAAACTCCAAGCATCTGAAGGGGCGCCGCCGCCATCTTCTGCTTGATCGTGAGCAGAAAAAAGCGCCGCTCTGCCGCGTGACGGTCGCACTCATTTTTGCCGATCGGCTGGAGAGCGGAATGATCGAAACGATGTATAACGCGGTCTGCAAAAACGGCGGCGACGGCTTTGATACCGCGGTTCTGCCCTGCGTGATTGATCTTTCGGAGGGTGTCTGCGTGTTTGACAGCGAGCGCATTCCCTATACGGGCTTTCAGTATCCCGTGAAGAACCGCGGCATTGCGATCATTCGAAAATGCGTCTTTGGCGGGCGTTTGCCGCTCGGAGAGGAGCATCGGCTTGAGCCCATCCGCGACCTTGACATCGAGCAGAGCCTGTGGACCTTTTGGCGTTGGATGCAGCGGGAGCTGGTCGAGCAGGACCGCGAGCAGAAGCGCCGTTTTGAGCGCATGGCGCACGGCGAGATCGTGCTTGATGACGATTTTCTTTACCTGAAATGGCAGGATCGCGGCATTTGTCTGGCGGTGGAGCTTGACGAAGCAGCGCACCACGCCGAGGTTGACGCCATCGACACCTGGGACTATCCAAAGCCCAACGTGATCGCACGCCGCACGGCGGACGAAATGCGGGCGGCGATCCGTGCATATTTTGCATCGCGCGGATATACGGCAACCGAAAAAGAGGACTGATACGGACGTTCAATTCTTGCAGCTGATCGCGGGCGTAAAATGACCGTCCTGATCCCGCTCTTGCCGTTGATGGCATGCAATTGGGGATTTTGACCTGCATCGAATTCAAAAAAGAAAGGGGCTGTCTCTATTGCGAGGCAGCTCCTTTGTATTCTGTTCAAATTACGGCATCCGTCTGCGGAATTGCAGGGGCGTGATACCGTATTGACGCCTGAAACGGCGGATGAAGTAGTTGTAGTCGGAAAAACCGCATGCAGAGGCGACCCCTGTGACGTTGAGGGTGGGGGCACTTTGCAGCAGCTCGCACGAAAGCGCGAGCCTCTTTTGAATGATAAACTCATTCACAGTGGTGTGAAATTCCTCGCGAAAGAGACGGTAGAGGGCGTTCTTGGAGAGCGAAAAATCGCGGCAGAGCTGCTCGATCCCGATCAGCTCGGTCAGGTGGGACGCGATATATTGCTCGATGCGGATCGAGAGCATACTGCGACGGTAGGCGATCAGTCCATCCACCCAGAAGGATCGGATCAGGATTCCGAGAATGTTGAAAAGTGCCGTCAACCGTGACTCGGAGATCAGGGGTAATTCGTCATAGAGCGTGCGCAATTCGTCGAGCGGAATCATGTAGCGTTGCGCCACCTCCGCGAGACGTTCGGGCGAGGAATAAACCGCCGCAGTGTCACGAAACTGTCCGATCTGGAGATAGGCGATCACGATCCCCTCATATTCGATTGGCAGGATGGTTTCCATCAGCCCCGCATGACAGGTGTAGCATTTGACCGTATGGTCTGTACCCACCTCCTCCATGTGGGTTAGGTCCGATCGATCACAGTGCTCCACGCAAGCCGCCTGCGAGCGGATCCGAGCGCAGTAGGGAGAATAGATCGGGGACGTGGCAACAACCTGCTTTTCTGTGTCATAGAGCGTGACGGCGATCCCCGTGCTGCTGTAAAAATCAGATAGGATCTGCTTCAGCTTTTCTTTATTAAAGATACAATTCATATCTCTATTATAGCACAAGAGTAAAAATATGTCAATGTTTTTATGTTTGGGAAAATAATGCTATTTTTGAGAAAGAATTTCTATACGGAAGCTCGGTCCGATGTTATAATATGTAAAAATAATACTCGGGAGGAGGATTATAATGAAAAAGGCAATTCAGATCGCGTATGATGAAAGCTTTGAAAAGAAATGTAAAATTGCCCGTGACGTCGGCTTTCGGTATATTTCGGTCAATTTCAACGACACCCCGGATCCGAGTGATGCCACGTATGATAAAGCGCCCTCGCATATTTCGGCAATTTTTGAAAAATATGGTCTCGAGGCTGTGCAGACGCACCTGTGCTACTATTATCCGCTTTCCTCTGCCGATAAAATCGAGGATGAGCTCGAACGTCGGGTGTTACGCGAGATCGAGGTCAGCGGAAGGATCGGAGCCCCTTGGTGTGTGTGGCACCCTCGTTATTATAAGTCCGGAGAATGGAAAACCGGTATATATGATGAGAAATTGACCTTTTACTATAATCATGAAACAGTTTCGCGATATTTAGAGCAGGCAAAAAAATTCGATACCGGAATCGCTCTTGAAAATCTCTTTGGAAGCATGATGTGTGGAGGCTTTCACACACTTGCAAAGCTTTGCGACAGCTTCAATACGGATAATATCGGGATCTGCCTTGACACAGGACACGCAAACATCAACAAGGAAGACACGGCTACTGCGATTTCCTTTTTGGGCAACAGAATTCAGTGCACGCATATTCACAACAATTGGGGCGTGCATGACGATCATGCGCCCCCTCTTTACGGAAATATCGAATGGGAGCGTGTGATGCCCGCACTGGCGGCAAGCGGCTATAACGGTCCGCTCACGCTTGAGACACACTGCTGGTACGATGATCGTGAGTTGCGCCGCAGCTTTGTCAGACACAACTATGCCTGCCTCGAATATCTGGAGCGACTTGCGAGGGGAGAGAACTGACGTGAACGTTCAAATTCTGCAGCTGATCGAGGGAGCTCGGGCGGCGCGCGGGCTCACCGTGGTGATCGACGTCTTTCGCGCCTTTTCGCTCGAGGCATATCTGCTTGCCGCAGGAGCCGAGCGCGTCATTCCCGTGAGCGAGGTTTCGCTTGCACGCTCCCTGAAGGAGGAAAATCCGAGTCTGATTTTGGCGGGCGAGCGTCACGGCGCAATTCTGCCGGGCTTTGACATGGGCAATTCGCCCTCGCAGCTCACGGGGGTGGACGTGGCAGGAAAGACCGTGATCCACACCACGAGCGCGGGCACGCAGGGGATCGCAAATGCGATCCACGCCGATGAAATTCTGGGCGGAAGTCTGGTCAACGCAAGAGCAACAGCCGACTATATCCGCAAAAGCGGTGCGGAGGAGGTGTCGCTGGTCTGCATGGGGCTTGAGGCGCTCGCGCCCACCGAGGAGGATACGCTTTGCGCCGAGTATATCAAAAGTCTCCTGGAGGGGACGCCGATCGACCTCCGCGCTGCGATTGAGGATCTCAAGCGCACCTCGGGTGCAAAATTCTTTGATCCCTCGCTGGCAGAGGTCTTTCCAACGGGCGATTTTTGGATGTGCACCGACTTTGACCGTTTCAATTTTGTTTTGAAATTGCAGCGCCCGAAGGAGGGGCTACCCTATATGGTAGCGTGTATGTAACGAAACGGTACAAAAAATCAGCAGTGACGATACCCGATATGGAGAGCCGGAACTGCCGGTGATAGGAGTGACAGAATGATCAACTATCTTTTTATTTTGCTCGCTGTGGTCTGCTTTGCAGCACAGTTTGCTTTTACGAAATTATATGAGGGCGTGGTGGGGCAGAGCTCCGTGACCACGCTTGTGATGCTGGTTGGCACGAGTCTTGTGGGCTCGGGAATCTTTTTGGTGGCAAACGGCATGCAGCTCCAATTTTCGAGCATTTCGCTGATCTGGGCGGTGGTGTTTGCGCTGATCATGATCCCATATTACCTGATCGGCATCAAGGTGCTGTCTCTCGGCAGCCTTGCCATTTACAGCATGTTCATGATGCTCGGCGGCATGCTCGTGCCCTTCTTTTACGGCATCCTGTTCCTCTGCGAGCAGCCAAGCGTCGGCAAGCTTTTGGGAACGGTGCTGCTCGTGATCTTTATCGTTTTGCAGGCGATTTGGCAGGACGCGCCGTCCGACGAGCAAAAGGGACAAAAGCGCACGCGGTGGCTGTTTTTTGTGCTCTGCGTGGTCATTTTCTTTATCAACGGTATGACGGGCGTGATCGCAAAGGCACATTCGATCAGCGAGGGGGCTGTAAACGAGGCGAGCTTCACCTCGCTCTATTGCGCACTCACCGCCTGCATGAGTCTTTTGCTGCTTGCGCTCTCCTGCCTCAAAAACAGAGGGACGAGCCTTCGACAAATCAAATCCGCGCTCGGGCTCCGACAGCTCTTGATTATGGCATTGCTCGGCGCGGCGGCGTACGGCGGCAACTTTTTGCAGCTGCTCGCGGCAGACAAGGTGCCCGCGTCTGTGCAGTTTCCGCTGGTTTCGGGCGGCGTGATCGTGCTCTCTGCCCTTGTTTCGGCGTTCTGCTTCCGAGAGCGCGTTTCAAAGCGCGAATGGATCTCGGTGGCGGGGGCATTTGTGTCCACACTTCTGTTTGCATTTTAAGGAGAATCGGCAATGCGTATTGAAAATTATCTCGATTTGAACGGATACCCTGATGCCTCGGGGCTGTTCTTTGTCAGCGGTTCCTTTGGAACGGTGGACGGTACTGCCACCTACACCCGCACCGACGGGGATGGCAAAACGGTTTTTGAATACCGCAGCGACGTGCTTTCTCTGCGTGCCGAATTTTCGCATGCCGAAAACGGCGTTGTTCTGCGGCGCGATAGCCTGACGAATCTTTCGGATGCTCCGATTGCGCTTCGCGCGTTTGTCAATCGCTTCAGACTTGACGGAAATGCCTACGAGGTCTACACGCAGTACAATGCATGGCAGCATGAGAGCGCGGGAGCCTGGCAGCCGCTTCACACCGAGGTTGCGGTGTCGGCGGGAGGTATCCGCAGCTGTGACGGCGCGACCCCGATGATGGGGCTGCATAATTTGTATACCGACAAAAATACCGTTTTTCATCTGATTCCCAACGCGCAATGGCAAATGCGTGTACGGAAGGTGCAACAGAATGACAAGGAGCTTGTGGTGCTCGAAACGGGATTCTGCGAGCGAGGTCTTTCGCTGCGCGTGGAGGAGGGTGAGACGGTTGAATTGCCAACCGTTGTGTTTTTTGCTGCCGAAAGCCGCACCGATCTCGATGCCCACAAGCTCCACGAATGGTATCTTTCCGCTTATCCTCGTCGCACGCTTCCCATTCTCTACAATTCATGGCTTTATTGCTTTGGCAAGCTCAACGTCGACGATCTGCTTCGTCAGGTCGATCGCGCCGCCGATATGGGCTTTGAGGCGTTTATGATCGACGCAGGCTGGTTTGGCATGGGAGAGCGATGGTCACAGTCGGTGGGCGATTGGGAGGAGAACTGCGTCATCGGTCCGTGCGGCAGGCTGATCGAGATTTCCGAGCGCGTTCGCGAGAGAGGGATGATCTTTGGGCTCTGGTTTGAGCCCGAGCGTGCGGTCAAGAACTCGCGTGCGGTGCAGGCGCATCCCGAATACTACATTTGGAAGGACGCGTCAAGCAACGATTGTCTGCTCGATTTTTCCAATCCCGATGCAGTGGATTATATGCTCGGCGTTATCTCGGAGCGGATCGAGCAATATCGGATCGGTTGGGTTAAATTTGATTTTAACACCAGCATCCCGCTTGATCCGTCCGGAAACGCTTTTTACCGCTATATGCAGGGGCAGCGTAGCTTTATTCTGCGCCTGCGCGAAAAATATTCCGATCTTTACCTGACCAATTGCGCGAGCGGGGGCTACCGCATGGAGCTGGGGCAGGGGATGCTTTTCGACAGCTTCTGGCTCTCGGACAATCAGGGACCCTATGAAGGGCTCCGCATCGTTAAGGATACGCTCAAGCGCATGCCAACGGCACTCATCGAGCGTTGGAACGTGCAGAAGTACTGCGAGGCGTTACCGATTTACGGAAGTGAGCCCACGGGCAGAATGATCCATTGCAACAACGGAACGTGGGATTTTTTAATAGGCGTGAAGGATTCCTTTTCCGAGGGCTTTGTGCAGGGGGGACCGATGGGCTTTTCCTGTGACATTGCCGCTTTTCCGCCCGCATATGAGCGCCGCTGGGCAGAGGTAATCGCGGAGTACAAGCGTGAGCGTGAATTCTACCGAGCTGCTACCGCGCGGATTCTGGTCGACTCCGAGCAGATCACCGCGATCGAATATGCCGATGCGTCACTCGATACGCTTGTTTTGCAGGTGTTCACCCGAACGGTTTATGCACGTGACCTAGTTCTCTATCCCGCCGTCCGTTCCGATGCGATCTATGCCGTCGGAGAGGAAACCCGAACAGGCGCAGACCTTGCCGAGAATGGCATTTTGATCAATCGCCTCGGGCAAAACGAATGCAGAACACTCAAATTCAAAAGGATTTGATCTTTTTGATAGCTTTCCAACGCCCGGATTTGCATAGCCGTTTCCAAAGAACCCTTGACAAGCGCTCCGTTATGCTGTATAATAGAGTCGAATCGACGGGAAAGCCGTCGTTGACTTGCATCGCAAAGGGCGATGGAACGAAAAAGAGAGGTATCTGCTATGAAATATTGCTCGAATTGCGGCAAGCAGCTGCATGACGAAGCGGCTGTCTGCATTGGCTGCGGATGTGCCGTCAAGCCCCTGACCCAAAACAGCAGCGTTGATCCACCGACGCGCCCAGCCCCGGCTTTGCCGTGCTCGGCTTCTTTGTACCGATCGTTGGCTTGATCCTGTATCTGGTCTTTCACGATACTGCACCGAGGAAGGCGAAGTCTGCCGGAAAGGGTGCTCTGATCGGTGTGATCGTGAACGTGGTTTTGACGGTCATTTTCTCCGTTCTCTACGTAATTCTGATGGGAGCATTGCTCGGCTCAACTCTCTATTTTTCATGAAAAACGCAAGGCGCCCCAACGGAGCATCCGTTTGAGCGCTTTTGCTTTTTGATCTTGCGTTTAATAAAAGGAGGCGACACTTGTGTTCATAACAAAGCTGATGCAATACGGGCAATTGAATTTTGACGAAATTTCGGGCAAGCCCTTGAGCGGTGACCGATCATGGGAAAACTGCCACCGTGCGTTTCTCAAATACCGCGGCAAGGCGATTGACGGCGAGACGATGGAATACCTCTGCCTGCACCTGTCCTGGTATCTCGCAAGCTGGGGGATGCTGCGCAATTCCTTCCTGCGGCGTTACAGTCACAAAATTCACGAGCCTGTCATCAGACTGATTTATGACCCCGAATGGGACGATCTTTGGGACCTCGATTTTGCAAGGGTGAGTGAGAAAAAGTATGCCGACGCCGTTCTCAAGCTGTCACAGGCTTTGAACGATATTTATGGAAAGCTGCCCGATAATACCGACCAAAGCATCACCGACACGCTCCAAACCAAGATTCTGCTCGGCACGCTTGGATGCGTTCCCGCCTTCGACACCTATCTCAAGAGTGCGCTGAAAAACGCACCTGACGGGGCAGGGCTTGGGTCGACTCGATACACCGCCGAAACGCTGACCGCGTTGGGTGCCTTCTATGCGGCTCACAAGAGCGAGTTTGAAGGCAAGCAACGGGAGTGGAACAATTTTATCAAGCGTGAGCGTCAGGCGGAGGAGCAGATCGAATATCCCTCTGCCAAGGTTTTGGACATGTGCCTTTTCCAATATGGATTTTTTGCGGATTGGGTCGCGCATCATGCGCGTGCGTTTTTGGAGAAGAAGGGCAAGAAATTGGACGCCCGAAAGATCGAATGTCGAAAAAACGTGGCGCTGCTTCGCGCGATCTGCCTGACGTATCTGCTTGGGGACGGTGCGGTTGACACGGCGGGAATGTCCCCGACCGATCTTACGCTGCTTTCGGATGGCGTGAAAGACCTCGACGCAACGTTGCAAACGCTGGTTAAGCAAAAAAAGCATCAGAATTTCAAGAAATATATGGAATGATAAAGTAAGGGGCTGCGTCACTTTGGCGCGGTCCCTTTCGTATTTGATGCTGCATATTTTGATCTGTGCGTGCCTGCACGGCATGCAGCACGCTTGAGAGACTTTTTGTATTTTGTTTTTTTGTTGACAGAAACGGGTTGTGTTTGGTATAATAATAGCATCGGGCTTGTGTGTTGCTGTGCGGCTTGTAAAACATTTTTGCAGGCTGACCGATGCGAAAAATCAAGAAAATTTCTGTTTTTGAAAAAATCACCCAGCGTGAGGGGTTGCTCATGACGCAGGGTAATGTGTTAAAATAAACCTCGAGGAGGTGAAGTCTATGTCCGATCAGAACTCAAAAAAACAATTTTATACAACGGGAGAGCTTGCCAAGGCATGCGGCGTTTCGGTGCGGACCGTGCAGTATTACGATACGCGCGGCATTCTTTGCCCGAGCGAATTGACCGAGGGCGGAAGGCGTCTTTATTCGGAGGCGGACCTAGGGCGAATGAAGATCGTTTGCTTTCTGCGCGAGCTGGATCTCTCGCTTGATGACGTTGGACGTCTGATGAGCGCGGATAACGCCGACGAGGTGATCACGCTGATCCTCTCCGAGCAGGAGCGCGTGCTGCGCGGGGAGATCGCCGACAAGCAGGAAAAGCTTGGGCGGCTTGCCGATCTGCGGCGTGCGTTGCGCGACAGGGCAGAGCTCTCGGTTGGGGCGATCGGTGACGTAGCACAGGTTATGGAAAAAAGAAAAGAACTGCGCCGCTTGCGCATCACGCTGCTGGTGACGGGAATTCCGTTCACTGCAATGGAATGGGCGTCGGTGATCCTTTGGATCGCATCGGGAATCTGGTGGCCCTTTGCGCTCTACACCGCGCTTATCATTCCCTATTCGGTATGGGTCTCGCGCTTTTATTTTTGCCGCGTTGCCTATATCTGTCCCGCCTGCCACACGGTGTTCAAGCCGCGCCTGCGCGAGGCGTTCTGGGCATCCCACACACCCACCACGCGCAGGCTCAAATGCCCGCATTGCGGCTACAAGGGCTTTTGCGTGGAAACCTATCAAATGGAGGAAACGAAGAAATGATACCCGAACAGATCATCGAAATGCTCCCCTTTCTGCTTCCGCTCGCCCTCGCGCAATATGCGCTCATGGGCGTGGCACTCTATCACATTCTGACACACAGGCACTACAAAAGAGGCTCGCGTGCCCTTTGGGTGATTGTGAGCGTGCTGTTTAATTTCATTGGTCCGATCCTGTATTTTCTGCTTGGAAAAGAGGATGCGTGATGGAAATTCTGAAAATCGACGGACTGCAAAAGCGCTTTGGTGACAAAGAGGTGCTTCGCGGGCTGACGCTCTCGGTTCCACAGCATAGCGTGTTTGGCTTCGTTGGCAGAAACGGGGCTGGAAAGACCACCACCATGCGTGCCATTCTCGGGCTTTTGCGTCCCGACGGAGGTGTGATCGAGGTGGCGGGGGAGCGCGTTCGCTTTGGCGAGACCCAAACCAACCGCCACGTTGGGTATCTGCCCGACGTCCCTGCGTTTTATCCCTTTCTGACGGCACGCGAATATCTTGCGCTCTGCGGCGAGAGTCTGGGGATGCCGAGCGAAACGGTGAAAAAACGAAGCGCGGAGCTGCTTGAGCGCGTGGGGCTTGCCCACGAAACGCATCGCATTCGCGGCTACTCGCGCGGCATGAAGCAGCGTCTTGGCATTGCGCAGGCGCTTTTGTCGAGCCCCAAGCTTCTGATCTGCGACGAGCCCACCTCGGCGCTCGACCCGATCGGCAGACGCGAAATTCTCGATCTGCTGCTCGACGTCAGGGACGAGACCACCGTGCTCTTTTCCACGCATATTCTCTCGGACGTGGAGCGAATTTGCACCAACGTGGCGTTTTTGCACGAGGGTGTGGTCGCAATGGAGGGAAGTGTGGACACGCTTCGGCGGATGCGCCGCACCGAGGAGGTCACGCTGGAGCTGACACGTGCGGAGGATGTCGACCGTTTGCTCTCGCTTCTTCCCACACTCACGCGAACGGGGAGCGAAACGCTCACCTTTTCGGGGGATGACGAGGCGCTGTTTGCGCTCTTGTCGCGTCTTGCCGAGCAGAGGATCGCCTTCTCGCGCATCGAGCGTGCGGAGCCCTCGCTGGAATCGCTTTTCCTGGAGGTGACGGCAAAATGAGATCGTTTCTTGCATTTTTCAAAAAAGAACTGACCGAGAGCGCACGAAGCGGAAAGCTCATGATCCTCGGTATCCTGTTTTTGGCATTCGGTATCATGAATCCTGCCGTTGCCAAGCTCACGCCCTGGATGCTCGAGCTGATGGCGGATGCGCTTGCCGAGAGCGGCATGACGGTCACCTCCGTCACGGTTGATGCGCTCACCTCGTGGACGCAGTTTTTCAAGAACATCCCGATGGCGCTTATTGTTTTCGTGCTGCTCTACGCCTCGATCTTCACGCGCGAATACGAGTCGGGCACGTTGCTCCTGCTCCTGACAAAGGGGCTCTCGCGCACAAAGGTTGTGCTTGCAAAAGCCGCCCTCATGCTCCTGCTGTGGACGGTGGGCTATTGGCTCTGCTTCGGTGTGACCTACCTCTACAACGCCTATTTCTGGGATAATTCGATCGCACAGGCGCTCGTTCCGGCAGCCGTGCTCTGGTGGCTCTTTGGGGTCTGGACGCTCTCTCTGCTCGTCCTGTTTTCCGCTCTGACCAAAAGCTCGGCGGGCGTTCTGCTCGGCACGGGTGGTTGTGTTTTGGCGGCATATCTGCTCGGGCTCCTCCCGAGACTCGCCGACCACACACCAACGGCACTCATGAGCGGTATGACGCTGCTCGTCGGCGCGAAAAATCTCTCGGACTACACCGTTTCCATCGCACTCACGCTCATTCTCTCGGTCGCCTGCACGGTACTTGCCGTCCTGCAAATCCGCCGTCGCGAGATTTGATTGGTTTGATTGATTTTGGGTTATGCAGGGGGAGAGGGCACCTTCTTGAAAGAAGGTGCCCTCT
>CAJKPX010000066.1 GCA_905201895.1 uncultured Eubacteriales bacterium
AAGGTCCGCTCTGCAACCAACGCAAAAAGGACACCTTTCGGTGTCCTTTGCGTTGAGATGTGTTGACAAAAAAGATGCCAAGTTCAAATAATGATTTTAGGATTTAATGCTGCATATTCGCAACAAATGTTTTTCTAATAACACCCTTTCTTTTCGCGAACGAAACAACATTCCAACTAATCCAAATATCCAAAACAACGCTGTAACGCACAGCCCACCCCATTGCACATTGTCAAAGGCAATAGCGTCATATACAAGTGTCGTCCACAATGCAATGCCTGCCGTAAAACAAATGATAAAAGGGATGACAAACAATAGTCGCTTTCCAAATCTATATTCAATATCTATGTAACCATTTTTATTTACAATGTATTGAAAATAGATACAGTCATTCGCGTATCCATCAGTTTTTCCAACGTGTGCATAATGTTTACAGAGCCAAAATTTGCTTCGGTTGCGTTTTACGACAAAGACATCTTTATCATTATAACCTTTATCAAAGCGTGTTTTATCTCGGCAAAAAGTTTTGAGGCGATCTAAAAATTGCTTTTCATTAAGTTTTGTTTCAATGCGCTTTGTTTTCCACATAACAGACACCGCCTTTCCGGCTTTATTATAGCATAAAACCTATTCTTTTTCAACCTTTATGATAAAAACCGCTTTTCGCCACAGCGAAAAGCTACCTTTTCTTTTCTCTCTTCTCTCTTATCTCTTCTCTGGAAAAGTCGCGCGGGAGATTTAGAGAAAAGTGAAGAGTGAAAAGAGAATAGTGAAAAGTACAAAAAGAAAACCACCCTGATGGGTGGTTTTCTTTTTGCGAAGAAGCGCACAAACGGTGCGTAAGCGTAGGTAAAAACGCAAAAAAGGTGCGTAAATCAATAATCGGTTAACACCGCGATCCCATATTTGTTGTATTTCGCACGAAAAACATTGGATTCTTCGAAATCACAATACATCCTCTTAAATTTCTTTATTGCCTGCTTTTTTGACCATGCTTTACAGATTGCACAGTCATCGTTTGCATTGTGTATTTCATCCCCTGCCCTAGAACCGCTAATGTACAAGCAATAAACAAACATTATTGTCTCTCCTTTGCTGTATTGATAGAAGAAATAAGCATTACTCGAATACTCGTACAAGCGGAATCTAACGCTTTGTATTCGCTTTCGGTAATGTAATTTGTCTTATATAAAAGTTCCAACCAATATCCCGTTTCGTTTGCTTCCTTGAGTGCGATTTGAAGCTTAGCAATAAAATCAGCCTTACCGTGAGCATACTGTGCTTCACGGATGTTTGCTCCAATAGAGGTGCCGCTTCTGCCGATTTGGTTGGATATTATAGATTCTCGCTTTTCTTTAAGTGATTTTACAAGATTTATTATTTGAACTGCAAAATCCATAGATTGTGAGCGGAGTTTGGATTCGGACATGATATGCACCTCACTTTCACCAACATTATACCACATACTTACAATTATTTCAATAGTGAAGTTGCGGCAAGCCGCAGTGAAGTCGTTCCTTGCGGCACAGTGAAGTTGCTCCTTCGGAGCAGTTAAGTTAAGTGTTCCGCATCTTATCGCGCGAAGCGCACTTCACGAGGCGTAGCCTCGCTTCACTTGCGAAGCATACTTCACGTTCCGCTTGCGGAACACTTAGTTCAAAAAAGCCTAATTTGTCGGTAGACAAATTAGGCTTTTTTGTTGGTTGCGGAGGTGGGATTTGCCGCCTGCGGCTTTTGCCCTCCACCAAATCATAGTCGTTGCGCGTCGCAATCACAGATTGCTTCTTCAACTCCTTGATTTGGCGGTTTCGGCTGCACAAAAACACCGCACCGTGGTGTTTTTGCTTGCCTACCCACTCCCTCCGCCGCCTGCCGCTGCCGGAGGAAGTGCATGGCTCAAGGTCCGCTCTGCAACCAACGCAAAAAGGACACCTTTCGGTGTCCTTTGCGTTGGTTGCGGAGGTGGGATTTGAACCTCACGACCTCCGGGTTATGAGCCCGACGAGCTACCAGGCTGCTCTACTCCGCGATAGATTGGGGTGCGTTCCGTTAACATTGCCTTTTGCCGGGGAAGCGTTCACTTCTCTTTCCGCCGACTGCGCCGCTTTCGCGTAAATCCCTCAGTGGTGCCGGTGACCGGGATCGAACCGGTACGATACTCACGTATCACGGGATTTTAAGTCCCGGGCGTCTGCCTGTTCCGCCACACCGGCAAGGTAGCACCGAGAGACTATTTTTGCGCCCCCTGTGACGGTTCGCATGGGTTATTATACCACATCCCATCCCTCTTGTCAACCCCTTTTTCGTTTTTTCTTGAAAATCTTTTCTCAAACCGACGATGCGTGACGGATTCCCCTTCCTATTCTACGCCGTTTGGGCACGCGCTATGCGTCCCTTTTCCTTTTTGAAGGAATATTTTTTGAAAGTCGGCGTCTTTTTGTAAAGAAACCTTGCAATGACGAGCCCTTTGTGATACAATATAGGCAAGAAGGCGATATACTTCCCCCCATTTTCTGCAATTGGGCGCGAAAGGAGAACGCACACCATGCTAATCATTAGCCGACAACAACAGATTCTCGATATTCTCAAGCGCGATCGAAGCGTGAGCGTGCCGCGTCTTGCACGCGAGCTTTTTGCCAGCGAACCCACCATTCGCCGCGACCTTGCCGCCCTCGAGAAGCAGGGCTATCTCAAGCGCGTTTACGGTGGTGCAATTCTGGGCGGTGCTCCCGACCGCGAAATCCCCTACGAGGTGCGCGCGAGCGAGCAGGAGCGCGCAAAGGAGATCATGGCACGTCGGGCGGCGACTTACCTGCACAAGGGGGACGTGGTGTTTCTCGACGGCTCCTCGTCGGCGGCACACATGGTGGACCCGATCGCTGAGGTTGGCGACATTCTGGTGGTAACGAGCGGAGCCAAGACCGCGATCGCCCTTGCCGAGCGCGGCGTGCGCGTAATCTCAACGGGCGGACAGATGATCACACGCTCCTTTTGCTACGTTGGCAGCCATGCCGAGGCATGCGTGCGCGGAATCCGTGCCTCCACCGTATTTCTCTCCTGCCGCGGGCTCTCGGACGACGGCGAGGTGAGTGACATCTCGATCGAGGAGATCAACCTGCGTCGGGTGATGCTGGAGCGCTCGCGCATCAAAATCCTGCTCTGCGACAGCAGCAAATTCGGCAAGCAATATCTCTATTCGCTGGGTTACAAAAGTGATTTTGACGCTGTGATTTCCGAGCTTGATGATGAATAATTTGGAATAAGAATTAGAACTATTTTAAAAAGAAGGCAGAAACACTATTAAAAACAGTGCAAAAAGGAGAAATTTATGTCACCACAAATCAGAAAAGGACTTTCCTACGTTTTCCGCGCCCTCGGCGCCGTTGCCGTCACCGCAGCAATGGCAGTGGCAGGCGTCGAGCTCGCGCCCCTGTTTCCGTCCTCGGTGGGGCATGTGCTCGGCTTTGTGGCGCTTGGAATCCTCGGGCTTCTGCTCGTCCTGATCGCTGCAAGCTGCTGCGCGTTCGCCGTTTTTCGGAAGAAGCGCTCGGAGAGCGTGCAAAGGATGCAGGAATTTTATCTCGCGCAACGCGAAGCAGCATGTGAGGACCTGCCGCGCGCCGTCAAAAGACTCGTGCGTCTGCGTCGCATGCTCGACGCGTGCTCGCTTCTGACCGCGCTCGTTGCGCTCTTTCTCGCCTTTGCCATCGGTGTTGCCTCGGCACAGAGCGGCGACTCGGTTGGACTATCCATCATTCCCGTCTATCTGCTCTACGCCATCTTCGGGCGCATTGTGCCATACGCCGAGAAGCCCGATTTCAGCGGCTACGTCTCGCCCGCCGACTACCCCACCCTGCAAGCGCTGGCGGCAAAGGCAGCTGCGGCGTCGGGGCTCTCAGGAGAAATTCGCATCTTTCTGCTCAGCAACTGCAACGCAGGCATTGCAAAAATCGGCAAGACCTACTCGCTCCAGCTCGGCGTGCAGCTGCTCCTGGCACTCTCCGAGGAGGAGCTCTACTGTGTCCTGCTCCATGAGTTTGCGCACCTGACCAAGGACGGCAACCCCTCCGACCGCGAATTTATGACCTACAACGCGATCACCTCGCGCGATGCCACCGTCCTCGATCAGCTCTGCAACCTGCTGTTCCTCTACCCCGAGGCGCTCTTTACCTTTGAATATTTCGTCTACCGCATTGCCTCCTCGATCGCGATCGAGCAGATCGCCGACAACGCGATCCTGCAGCACGGAAACCCGCAAACCGCGGCAAACGCGCTCGGAAAGCTTGCATTCTACGAGCTTTTTGAATATGAGATGGCAGACTTTGTGGGGGAGCATTTCTTCGCCCCCGAGGAGCCGCGCTCCAACGCGATGACGGTGCTCTCCGATGCCTTCCGCCGTGCCGTTGCCGCGCGCGAGGACTTCTGGCGCTCGCTTCTCGCGAAGGAAATCGAGCCGCGCACCGCGTCGCACCCCATTTTGCGCCGACGCCTGCAATCGCTCGGCGTATCGGATTTCACGGTCACGCTTCCCACCGATTACGAGGGGGCGTACGGCGAGGAGGTCCTGCGGGCGCGTGATGCCGTGGAGGCTGAATTCCTCGAGGCAGAAAAGGAGGGCTACGCCGAGCGACGCGAGCAGGCATATCTGGTTCACGTACGCACGGTTGAAAAATGGCAGGCTGCGAACGGCGAGGTTTCGGTGGAGGAGACCCGTGCGGTGATCAATGCACTCTGGGCGCTCGACCGCCGAGAGGAGCTTGAGGGATTCTGCGATCACCTGATCAGCACCTCAACCAACAAATTTGCCACACCGCACGCCGAGATGACCAAGGGTCAGCTCATGCTCCGCCGCTACGATCAGGGCGGCATCGAGCACATCTGGCGCGCGATCGAGCTCAACAAGAACTACGTGGACGAGGGACTCGACGCGATCGGTCATTTCTGCTGCATGATGGGACTGCAGGAGGAGCTGGACCACTACCGCGAGCGCGCGCTGGAGCTGGGGCAGCAGCAGGTGGACGAATATTCAGGAACAGAAAGCCTCTCGCCCCGCGACAACCTCCGCCCCGACGAGATGCCCGAGGGCATGCTGGATGGGATCCTTGCCTACGTCGACTCGGTTGACGTCAATCGGGCGATCCAACGCATCTACGTGGTGCGAAAGGTGATTACCGAGCAGTTCTTCTCGAGTGTGTTCGTGGTTGAGCCGAAAAAGGACGCCAAGCCCGAGGACGTGGACGACGTGATGGATAAAATCTTCAATCACCTCGACACGCATCCCGCCGATTGGCAGTTCTCGCTCTTTCTCTTTGATGCGCAGACCGCCCGCGCGGTCAATCGCGTGAAGGGCAGCTGCGTGCTCGACCGCGAGGCAAAGAAATGAGCTTTTGCGAGTGCAATGTTTTTAGAGTGATATCATCTGTTTTTTGAATACGGGGGTGAGTCCCATGCAGAAAATGCATTGGTACTCACCCCCGTCGTTTTTTTGAGAAGGGGCTGCGTCAATGACGCAGCCCCTTGTTTGGAATCGGTGCAATTCTGTTCGCTTATTCATTCGAGCCGCGAAAAACAATTTCGCAACGCCCGGCAAGATAGGTCCAATCCTCGCTTCTCTTGCTAATGGCGTTCCACTCCTTCTCACTGCCTTCAAAGATCACCTCGCGCAGTGCGTCACAATTTTGAAACGCCCCTTGAACGATCACCTTCACGCCGCGTGGAATCGTAATGCTCTCAATCGCGGTACAAAACGCAAACGCGCTTCTCTCGATTCGGAAAAGCTGACTCGGCAGGGTCAACTCCTCCAGCGCGTAGCAATAGGAAAACGAGCCATCACCAATCAACGTTACGCCGTTTGGAATATTGATGCTTTTCAGCTTTTCGCAGCACGCAAACGCGCTGTCACCGATTCTGGTCAGCGCAGAATCGGCACCGAACGTAACCTGCTCCAATGCCGTGCATCCGGCAAAGGTCGAAACCCCCGTTGTGGTAAGTCGGCTCCCCTCGGCAACCGTGACGGTCTTGAGTGATTTGCAATTACTGAATGCCTCCGCGCCGATGCTCTCCACGCTCGCCGGCAGATGCACCTCGGTGATTGCAGGGCAGGTGGAGAACGCTTTTTCGCCAATGCTTCGGACTCCATCTGAAACAGTAACGCTTGCGAGCTTATCGCAGTGATAAAAAGCATGATCGCCGATCTCGGTAACGTTTGCGGAAATTTCAATTTTCGTCAGGGCGTCACAGCCCAAAAAGACACGCGATGCAATTTTTGTCAAAGCAGCGGGAAGTTTGACCGAGGAGAGCGCCGAGCAGGAGGAAAACGCCTCCTTGTCGATCTCGCATAAACCCGCGGGGAAGGTAACGGCGGTGAGCTTCACACAGCTTCGGAACGCCCCCTCACCGATGTAGGTCAGCGCGGAGTTCTTCGCAAACGAAAGCTCGGAGAGTTCGGAACAGCGATCAAAGGCATAGCTCTCAATACGCATTACGCGTTTCGGAATCGAGAGCGAGGTAATCGATGCTTCACCGAACGCAAGTGCTCCAATCCGCTCGAGCGTGTTTGGGAGATTGACCTTTGTGAGAGACGTACAACCGTCAAAGGCGTGGTTTCCTATGCTCGTGATCCCCTCTCCAACCGTTACCGTTTTGGCAGAGGACAGGCACCACTTCCACGGACGGCTGTCAACATTGGTTCCCATGCCCCAATCGTCATAAACCCAGAGCGTGTAGTTCTCTATCGCGCCCGTTCCGATGATCACAAGTTCTCCGGAGGCACTGTCGAACGACCAGGAAATCTCCCCGGGGATATCATACGCGGAGGCGGGCGGCACATCCTGTGGTGCCGACGTACACCCCACGAGCACGAGGGTGAGGATCAACAGAGCTGTGAATAGCAGCAGTCCTTTTTTCAGTTGTTTTTTCATGTAATTCGTCCCCCTTCAGAAAGAAAATGTCAAATGCGGTACAAGCAGCATCTCTGTGCATGCCTGCCTCATTCAATCAGTCGCTTTTTTTGGTAAAAGGTTACAGCCTCGGGAGAAAAAAGTCAGAGCAACCGCTCAAGCTCGGAGAGTGCCGAGTCGAATTCCGCCATTGCCGCGGCAACCGTGTCGGGCTTGGTCAGGTCCACGCCCGCGATCTTGAGCTCCTCCAGCGGATAATCCGAGCCGCCCGTGGAGAGGAAGCGCAGGTAGTCTGCCGTCCCGTTCTCCTCGAGAATTTTCTTCGCGATCGAAACCGCGGAGCAGAAGCCGGTTGCGTACTGGTAAACGTAGAACGCGTTGTAGAAATGCGGGATACGAGCCCACTCGATGTCCTGCAGCTCGTTCACAACCGCGCCCTCGTAATAGAGCTCGTTGAGGCGGCGGTAGATTCCGTTCAGCACCTCGGCGGTGAGCGGCGTGCCGTTCATCTCGAGATCGTGCGCCTCTCGCTCAAACTCTGCAAAGAGGGTCTGACGGAACACCGTTGTGCGGAAGCCCTCAAGGAAATGGTTGAGGATATAGGCGCGGCGGGCGGGGTCGGTCTCGGTGGAGAGCAGGTAGCGCGTGAGCAGGACCTCGTTGACGGTGGACGCCACCTCGGCAACGAGAATACGGTAATCGTGGTTCACGTAGTCCTGGTTTGCGCTCGAATAGTAGGAGTGCATTGCGTGACCCAGCTCGTGCGCGAGCGTGAAGGCATCGTCGAGCGTGTCGGTGTAGTTGAGCAGAACGTAGGGATGCACGCCGTGCACGCCGCAGGAATAAGCACCCGTGGTCTTGCCCTTGTTCTCATATACGTCAATCCAACGCTCCGAGAATGCGCGGTCGAGCAGTCTGCCGTATTCCTCGCCGAGCGGCGCGGTCGCTTTTTTCACAAGCTCCTTTGCCTCGTCATAGGTCACGGTCATCTCAACCTCCTTCACCATCGGGCAATAGAGGTCATACATATTCAGCTCGCCCAGCCCCAGCACACGGCGGCGCAGCTCCAGATAGCGGCGCATGATCGGGAGCCCTGCGTGAATCGCCTCGGTGAGCTGATCGTAAACGCGGACGGGGACGTTGTTGGAAAAGAGAGCGCGCTCGCAGGAGGAATCAAATCCGCGCACACGGGTGTAGAAATTGTCCTTTTTGACGTTGCCCGCATACATTGCAGAGAGCGTGTTGATATATTTTTTGAACTCGCCGAAATACTGCTCAAAGGAGTCGCGGCGCACGCGCTGATCTGTGCTCTCGCGGTAAACGCCGAAGTTTCCGTGCGTCAGGGTAACCACCTCTCCGTTCTCGTCGGTGATGGTGGGGAAGGTCATGTCCACGCTCTCGAGCATCGTGAATGCATTGGAGGGGGCGTCTGCCATATCCGACATCATGGCAAGCATCTGCTCGATCTCGGCGCTCTTGGTGTGTGCACGCGAGCGGTCGGTGTCCTCGAGCATGTGTCGGTAGGTGGCAAGAGCGGGATCATTCATCATTGCGGCAAGCTGCTCGCCGTCGATCGCAAGGATTTCGGGATCGAGGAATGCGCAGGCGGTGGAGAACCTGACGTAGAGATTGGTGGCGCGACCGTTCATTTTTTGATATACGGGGTCGCCGTTGTCGGCATTGAGGCGCAGCATCGAATAAACGTAGACCAGCTCGGTCTGTTCAGCAGCGGCAAAAACGGTGTCAAGTCCCGCCTTCATCGCCTCCACCGAGTTGCCCAGCGTGCCGCGCACCGCGTCGATCTGCCCGATCGCACGCTCTGCCTCGGTATATGCGAGCTCCCATGCGGCGTCATCGGCAAAAATATCCGAAAAATTCCAGGTAAACTGCGCGTCCATTTCACTTCTTTTTTTGAGTGCCATTGTTTGTGTCCTTTCCCGATAGGCGCTCGCCTACCGTTGGCTTTTTATCTTTCGTTAGTATTTTACCACAGCTTTGAAGAAAAGTAAAGAGCGTTTTCAAAAATTGCACCCCGATTGCTCCATCTTTATTATATCATCTGTTTTATTTGCATAATTTCGTGCCGCGGCAGTTGTGCAGTGCTACAAAATTTTTGGTCAATTGTGATTTTTTATTGACGCATTCTCCAAACCGTGATAGAATAAAAATGTAGAAAGCTCTACCGACATCACAGGAAAAGCGATGACCGACCCCGAAATCTTTCATTTTTTACGGAGGTGCTATCATGAAAAAGAGATTTCTGTCGCCCCTGCTTCTGCTTCTTGCCGCAATCCTGACGCTCACTGCGTGCAACGAGGGCGAGAACAATCTGACCAAGCTCCAAACGCCCACCGTGGTGCTCGAGGGCGACCTCGCCACCTGGGAAGCCGACCCGAACGCCGACAAATTTGAGATCAGCGTGGACGGTGCCCTTTCCTATCTGGAAAACACGGTGACGAGCCGACGCCTGACCGAGGGGCAATCCTTCAAAATCCGCGCCGTTGGCGACAACGCCAATTTCGCAACGAGCGATTGGAGCAACAGTGTCACCTACTCCACCGAGGCAACCGACCCCGATTCCACCACGGGAGCCGAGCCGCCGACAGGCGAATCGGGCGGAACCGAAACGGGTGAGCCGCCAACGGGTGGATCAACCGAGACCGACAAGAATGATCCGCCTGTTGACCCCTCAACGGCGCCCACGTATCTGGGCATTCTCGCGTCGAGTGCCGCACCCTCGCAAACCGAGCTGCCCACCTTCCCCGACGCAGTTCCCACGCTTTATTCGTCGATCGTGATGGGCAATCTGGACAGCGCGTTGGCGTCGCTGCTCACCGATTCCTCGCTCGCACTCGGCGACACGCTTCCCCCTGCAAGCAGCTACCCTGTTTACAGCACGGCAGGCGGAACGGTTTATATCCAGATATGGCTCGACAACCCCGATCAGAACACCATTCTCAGCATGAAGCTGGGCGGAACGAAATATCAGAGCGGCGGTGCGCTGCAGTCCTTCTTTATCAAGAGCGGAAACACCTACCTCAACTGCGTTTACGTTGCCGTGACCGTTCCGCAGAGCACCTATGGCGAAATCACCTATCAGGTGACCGAGATCGAATACGTGGAGGGCAACAACGTCAGCCAGAACGGCAAGGCTGTTCTGATCGACGCCAACCGCGACAAGGTAACCGTTGGACTTACCTACCGCAGCGGCGATCTCACTGTTGAAACCGCATCCCCGCTCACCCCAACCGCATCCTCGGTGGCACTCTCCTTCACCGTAGCAGAACGCGAAAACTATCTGACCAAAACAGGCGGATGGCTTCGTGCGGTCCTGCTTGACCGATCTAACGCGATCATCACGCAGCAAAAGCTGACGGTTGGTACCAATGCGCTCTCCTTCACAGGTCTTGGCGCCGGGCAGCGCTATACCGTGGCTGTTGTGCTCGTTGCCGACATTCACGACGGCAACGGTGTCAGCCCCCACGTGATCGCCACCGAGAGCTTTACCACCGCCGAGGCTGTGACGGTTGAGGTCGACACCGCAACAAAGCTCGACGAGCAGAGCGGCAAGCGCTATGCAGTGGTCACTGCCGAGGGCACGCTCTCGGACCCCGCCTTTACCTTTAGCAAGGTGGAGGTCTACCGCTATTCGATTTCCGAGGAAAACCGCGTATATTCGGGTGCCTTTACGGGCTCTGCCGAAATCCGCGAGGGCATCCTCTCGGGTACCGACTACGTGGTGCGCGTCTACTACAAAAACGCCGCAGGTGTCGAGCAGTACACCGAGAGCCGCGTGTATACCGAGCGACTCTATATGCCCACCTACACGCACGAGATGGAATACGGGCTTCTGCAGCACGGCATCATCGGCTTCCGCGTTTTTGCGGACTCCCCCTGTAACCTCGACAACCTCACCCTACGCATCTGGCGCGAGGACAGCAAGCAGTACATCGCCGAGGACGCCCTCTATCTGCTCGACCATCCCGCCGCGATCGACGAGCTGCAAGCTCGCCTCGACTCGCTCGACCGCTTCACGAACGGCGAGGAATTCAACCGCGTTTATTTCGAGCTCGATCGCCTGCGTGGCGTCCAGCAGCAGATGGAAAACAAATATGCGGCGCTCACCCGCTCCGATTGGGAAGCACTCGCCGAGGGTAGCCCCTATTTCTACGAGATCGACCTCCATGAGGACGACTGCGTTTTCACGGGGCCCGACGGCATGGTCTACGTCACCCTCCGCGGCTATCGGGAGCTTGGCGGCGATGACAGCTGCCGCTTCCGCATCGTTGCCGACCTCGACTACAACAACGGCGATCCTGTGGACGTCGAGCGAGAGCTCTGCAACGGATACGTTACGATCCGACCCGCGATCGGCAAAAACGATTACCTGTTCGTTGTTTCGGACGAGAACTATGACAACCTCTTCACGCTCGACGGCAACAAGCTTTATCTTGAGGTGATGAGCCGCAACAACCTCGGCGACGAGTCCTACCGTGCGCTCGGATACGTCAACCAGATCGTGCTCGCAAAGGAGAACAGCTACGACATCGTGGAGGTGCTCTGGTCGCAGAGCTCTCCCGACTTCCGGATCGACGAGGAAGCTTGGCTCGAGGACGTGATCGCGGCGCTGAAGGCGGGCGAGGAGCCCGAATCGGCATTCCCGCTCGGTGATCTGGAGCCGATCGAGATCGAGATCAACCCCACCACCAAGGCGGCGGGCAACTATCACATCCGCTTCACCTATATCATGTTCGGCAGGACCTACACCGAGGAGGACCCCTACGATTGGGACGGCGCGGTGGTCGACTACACGGTCTATGCCAAGCTCCCCACCGCTTCGGTTTGGATTGATACCGAAAACGTTGACAACTATGGCTCATGGGAGGTCCTCACCCCCGAGCTTGTCGGCGGTCATTGGACCAATTACGCGGTGGAGATCAGCGATGCCGACGGCAACCTGCTCCACACCTACACGCAGAATGATTGGGACAGAGTCAAGCTTTTGATGAATCAAAAGATCCGTGTCCGCCTGCTCGCGTCGGAGAGCAGACCCTACTACACCGACGGCGAATGGAGCGAATGGTTCGTTTGCGAGCCGCTCAAGCTCCGCACCCCAACCGTCTACGTGGGATATGAGGGCAACAAGCTCCTTGTTCGCTGGGACCCCGTTGAATACGCCGAGAAATACCTCTGCACGGTCAACGGCAGCACGCAGGAAACAACCGAAACCTTTATCGAGGTTCCCAACGGCGCGAAGGTGTGCGTGGTGGCGGTGGCT
>CAJKPX010000067.1 GCA_905201895.1 uncultured Eubacteriales bacterium
GCTGTCCACCGTGATGGTGCCGCCGAGCATGGTGGCGGCACGGTGTGCCATCGTCAGTCCGATGCCGTAGCCGTGGCGGTGGTGGGAGGGGTCTCCCTGATAGAATTTCTCAAAGACGTGCTCCCGAACCTCGTCGGTCATGCCGATGCCGGTGTCGCGAACGGTCACTGTCACGCCCGAATCAGAGGCGGTGAGCGTAACGTAGACCGCTCCGCCCTCGGGGGTGAATTTGATTGCGTTTCCGAGCAGATTGTTCCATACGTGAGCGAGGATCGCCTCGCTGGAGTGGTAGCGCACCTCGTCGAGCTCTGGGATGATCTCAATGTTTTTCTTCATCCATTCCGCCTCGAGCAGCAAAATGCTTTGGCGCAACTGCTCGTCCAGATAAAAGTCGCGCTTGTCGGTCACGATTTGTTGGTTTTCGAGCTTGGAAAGCTCAAGCACGTTGATCGAGAGCTTGGCAAGGCGGTCTGCCTCCTCGGCGATGATCTTGGCGTATTCGCTGCGCTGCTCCTCGCTCAAGTCTCCATACTGCAGCTCCTTTGCAAAGCCGCGGATCGACACGATCGGGGTTTTGAATTCATGTGAAAAATTGTTGATGAAATCGTTGCGAAAGAGCTCAATGCCGTCGAGATCGCGCACCATGTCGTTGAAGCTGTCGATGAGCTGACCCATCTCGGAGATCGAATTATTTTTCGATTCTACCTGCACCTTGAAGTTGCCTTTTTTAACCTCTTTGGTAGCGGCGATCAGTTGTTTGAGCGGTCGCAGGTAGTATTTTCCGAGAAAGCCTGCCATCACCGCGCCGATCAGCGAGCAGATGCCGAGCAGGGTGGCAACCAGGAAAAAGGGATTGACCATGATGGCAACCACAAGCGGCGTGCGGCGAAAGAGCGTGAGTGCCAGAATGCAGATTGCAGCGGTCATCATGCCCGCGCTCATGATCACGCTGAACACAAAGAGCGTCAGCCGCCAACGCAGGGTTTGCGTCAGCTTGAGCATTTCGGTGTTGTCGGAGCTTCTGTGCTTCATTTGAGTGTGACCGCCTTGTAGCCCAGCCCGCGCACCGTCACGATTTCAAAGTCGGTATTGCCGCGGAAGCGCTCGCGCACACGGCTCACGTGCACGTCAACCGTTCGCTCGTCGCTCTCGCTATCCATATCCCAGATCTCGTCCATGAGCTGACGGCGCGTGTAGATCTTGTTGGGGTAGGAGAGCAGCTTGAACAGCAGCAGAAATTCCTTTTGCGGCAGCTCCATCATGCCATCAGGCGTCTTTACCGCAAAGGAATCGTAGAGCAGGGTGGTTTTGCCAACCGTGAGCTTTCGCTCTCCCGCAATCTGCGAGCGGCGCAGGAGCGCGGCGATGCGCAAAATCATCTCCTCCTCGTCCACGGGCTTGACCATATAATCGTCGGCTCCGATGATAAAGCCGCGCTTTTTATCATCCTGCGTCTCTCTGGCGGTCACCATCAGAATCGGGATGTTGCAGCCTGCAGAGCGCAGGGTGTGGGTGAATTCGTAGCCGTCCATGCGCGGCATCATCACGTCGAGAATAATCAGATCAACGTGCTTACTGTCCATGATCTCAAGCGCCTCCGCACCGTCGCAGGCGGTGATCGGCTCGTAGCCGTATCTCGTGAGAACGGTCGCCATCAGGCGTCGAACGTTTTTATCGTCCTCCACAACCAAAATCTGAAACATTGGAATTGACCTCTCTTTTTCTGTCTTTACCTACATCATACACCAAAAATATGAACCCAATATCAACAAACGCACGCATATTCCGCATTTTGACAAAAATCGACCGTGGAGACGCTCACGCAAGTCTCCACGGTCGATTGCCGTTCGTTTCGATTTGTCAACCGTTCGCAGTGGGGGAGAGGCGTGCCGAGCATAGCCGACCTCTAAAATCGACTATTTTTGTCTCCGATCCTCTTTTTTGCGAAAATGTTTGACAAATGCAAAAAAATGTAGTATAATATCTACGTATGCGTTTATTCTTCGCTGTAAACCACAGTGATATCGGGGTGCAGCTGCAGGATCGACGCGGGAATCTGGGGCGTGATGGGACCGAAGAACGCCTTTTCCAGAATTTCCTTCTTTGCCTGTCCGTTTGCAATGAGCAGGATCTTCTTTGCCTGCATGATCGAAACCATACCCATCGTCACAGCCTGACGCGGAACGTCGTCGATGCTGTTAAAGAAGCGTGCATTTGCGCGGATGGTCGATTCGTGCAGATCCACCACGTGGGTGTTTTTCACAAACACGTCACCGGGCTCGTTGAAGCCGATGTGACCGTCAAGACCAATGCCGAGCAGCTGCAGGTCGATGCCGCCCATGCGTGCGATGCGCGCATCGTATTCGGTGCATTCCTTTTCGAGGTCTGCGGCACAGCCGTTGGGAACGTAGGTGTTCGCGCGGTTGATGTTGACGTGATCAAAGAGATAGTGCTGCATGAAGTAGCGGTAGCTCTGATCGTCGGTCTCGGTCAGACCCACGTATTCGTCGAGGTTGATCGAGGTCACCTCGGAGAAGTCGATGTCGCCCTTCTTGTACCACTCGATGAGCTGGCGGTAGATGCCGATCGGCGAGGAGCCGGTTGCAAGACCGAGGATGCTGTCGGGCTTCATGATTACCTGCGCGGAGATGATGTTCGCCGCCTGGCGGCTGAGCTTTTCATAGGAATCGGTTTTGATGAATTTCATGGTTGTCCTCCTGTTTTTATCAAAGAAATTTGTATTTGTCGTCGCGTCCTCCTCACGGGTGAGGCGATAGGCACCGGGAGCGGTACCCATGACGCGGTGAAAGACCGTGCTGAAATAGTTTTGGTCGGTGTAGCCCAGCTCCGCCGCCGCTTCTCCAACGCGCTTCCCACTTTGAAGAAGAAGCACTGCGTGGCGCATCTTCATATCGGTGAAGAAGCTGACCACACCCATGCCCGCATAGCGCGTGAAGATTTTTTTGAGGCTGGATAGGCTCATGTTGGAGAGTGACGCGATGTCCTGCGCGGTTAGCGGCTCGCGCAGATGCTCGCGCAAAAGATTCACGATCGCGGCGTAGCGCAGCGCGTTTGAGTCGGCAGACGGCGCAACGTCGGCACCTCCGCGCCCAAGCACGCCAAGGAGCCAGAGCTCCAACCGCAGCCTCTGCTCATTGAGCAGGGAACGGTCGGTATTTTTGAGCCCGCGCTGTACCTCGGCGCAAAGACGGAGCAGGGATTGCTGCTCCTCTCCGTTCAGTTGAAACACTCTGCCCGATTGAAAGGGCATTGCGGCAGCCCAAAAGGAAAGGTTGAGCACATGCGGCTCGGACTCATCCTCTGCGCGGATGCGGTGAAATTCCTCGGGGGGATGCAAGAGCATCTGCCCGCTGTGCAGTGTGTAGATATCCCTGCCCGCTGTGATGCCAACCGTGCCGCTGACAACGTACACGAGCTCATAAAAGGGATGTGTTTCTCCCGCAAAATCATAGTTCCTGCGAAAAAAGCGATTGAGCGACGCATAGAATGCAACAACGTCGGGACACCGCGCCAGGGGCGTTGCACGATGATTTTGGGAGATATTCCATAAAATATCTGTTTTCAAAGAAAAAATGCCCTTTTTATCATATTTATTTGCTTTTGGATATGCTATAATATATCATACCACAAAGACCGTTATTTTGCAATAGCTTTTTCAAGTTTTTTCATTTTTACTCACATAGATCAATCGGAAGAAAGGAAGAATACCATGGCAACCGATCTCAATGAAATTCTGCGTCATTTTGCAGTAGACGTCACGACGCTGCCCTACGGAAACGGACACATCAACGATACCTATCTTGTGGAGGGCCTGCCCTGCACGATCCTGCAGCGCATCAACACCTCGATCTTCAAAAAGCCCAACGAGGTGATGGCAAACATCGCAGCAGTGACCGCACATCTTCGCAAAAAGATCATCGCTGCAGGCGGCGACCCCGAGCGCGAGACGCTCACCCTGATCCCCACGCTGGAGGGCGAGCCCTACTATATTGCTCCCGATGGCGATTGCTACCGCATGTATCGCTTTATCCAGGGCGCAAAGTCCTTTGAGCAGGCGGAGAGCCCCGAGATGTTCGCCGCATCGGCGCATGCATTCGGAAAATTTCAGCGCATGCTCTCGGATTTCCCCGCAGATATGCTCTACGAGGTGATTCCGCATTTTCACGACACCCCCGATCGCCTGCGCCAGTTCCGCGAGGCGCTGGAGCGTGACGCGGTGGGACGCGCTGCATCGGTGAAGCCCGAGATCGACTTCGTTCTCGCACACGCCGACTGCGTGAGCCGCGTGACCGACGCGATCGCCGACGGCTCGGTTCCGCTCCGCGTGACCCACAACGATACCAAGCTCAACAACGTCATGCTCGACGAGGTGACGCACGAGGGCGTTTGCGTGATTGACCTCGACACCGTGATGCCCGGCTCGATGCTCTACGATTTCGGAGATGCGCTCCGCTTCGGTGCCTCCACGGGAGCCGAGGATGAGACCGATCTCTCCAAGATCGAATTTGACCTGACCTATTTCGAGGCGTTCACCGAGGCATTCCTTGAGGAGCTTGGCGACACCATCACCCCCCGTGAGCGCGAGCTCTTGCCCTTCTCGGCGCTGCTTCTCACGCTTGAGTGCGGCATGCGCTTTTTGACCGACTATCTCAACGGTGATACCTATTTCCGTATTCACCGCGAGCACCACAACCTCGACCGTTGCCGCACGCAGTTCAAGCTGGTTGCCGACATGGAGACCAAGCTCGACCGTATGGCAGAGATCGTGGCGAAATACTGATTGAATAACAACTCACAGGGGCTGTGCCATTGGCACAGCCCCTGTGATTGTTTTGCAGAAGTTTTTGGGGATAGGAAGGGAAAGGGCACCGTTGTAGCGTTCCGTTGCTACCGACGCGGGGCACAAGTGCTTGACGTCGCGACAGATGCGGGCAGTCGAGGACGCCTGCCCCTACAAACAAAAAACATCCCCTTGACGCCTTGATACATCTTCGGGGAAGTTCTTGAAGTGGGTGGGGGTGCAGGGGGAGGGAGAAACTTCTTTCAAGAAGTTTCTCCCTCCCCCTGCATAAAAAACTCTATCCCAACAAATGCTCGAGGAATTGCGAAAAGGTAAGCAGGACGGAGCGCGGGCGAGGTCCGTTTGGCTCGGAGATCACGCCTTCGTCTGTCATGCGGTCAATGAGCCTTGCGGCGCGTGCATAGCCGATCGAAAATTTCCGCTGCAGAAGCGCAACCGACGCCTCACGCAGCGCGATCACGAAGCGCACCGCCTCGATATAGAGGGGATCGTCGGCGTCGACGTCGGGAAAAGCGGGAGCGTTGGCGCGTTTCTGATCGCTACGCGCAAGGGCTGTCAGCTCGCAGAGGCGATTTACAAAGCGTTCATCGTAGACCGTTGTTCCGTTTGCGCGCCTGATCTGCTCACAGAGCTCCGCGATCTCGGTGTCATCCACGAGCGCCCCCTGCACACGCTCGCCGCTCATCGCGCCGACAGGACGGAAGATCATATCTCCCGAGCCCGCCAGCTTGTCGGCACCCTCGCCGTCAAGAAGCAGACGCGATTCGTTGTAGGTGCGCACCCGATAGGCGATCACCGAAGGGATATTCGCCTTGATCACGCCGGGGATCACATCCACCGACGGGCGCTGGGTTCCAAGCAGGAGGTGAATGCCCGCCGCGCGTGCTTTTTGTGCGAGGGAACAGATGGCGGTCTCCACGTCGGCTCTCGCAACCATCATCAGGTCGGCAAGCTCGTCGATCGCAACCACGATGCGCGGCAGTCCCTTGAGCTCGCTATTCTGCGCGAGCAGGTCATTGTAGCGCTTGACGTCACGCACGCCGATTGCCGTGAAAATATCGAAGCGTCGGTTCATCTCCTCCACCACCGCGCGAAGCACGGACACGGCGTCGATCGGTCGCGTAATCACAGGCGCGAGCAGATGGGGGAGCCCCTTGTAGGCGCTGAATTCCACGCCCTTGGGGTCGATGAGGACCAAGCGCAGGTCCTCGGGGCGGTTGCGGTAGAGCAAGCTCGCCAAAATGCATTGCATGCCGACCGTTTTTCCGCTTCCCACTTGTCCCCCGATCAAGAGGTGGGGCATTTTTGCAAGGTCGAACACGGTTGGATTGCCCGAAACGTCCACGCCGAGTGCAGCCGTGAGCGGGTCGTTGGACTGCAAAAAAGCAGGGGACTCGAGCAGATCACGCAGGCGAACCACGTGGCGATTGCGGTTGGGCACTTCGATACCGATGGATTTGGTGCCGGGAATGGGAGCCACGATGCGCACACCGCTCCACGCACCGAGCGCAAGCGTCAGATCGTCGGAAAGACGCTTGAGCAGACTGAGGTGCGTGCCGGGGTCGAGCTTCATTTCATAGCGCGTAACGGTTGGTCCGCGCGAATAGGTGATGTCACCAACAATCTTGATCTTGGAGGTCCCGAGCACCTCGGTGATGCCCTTGACGCATGCAATCAGCTCCTCCTCATCCTCGGGCGGCATCGGCTTGCCCTTTTTCAAAATCGTGACGGGAGGAAAGAGATATTGCGTTGCACCGCCCTCGGCGGTTTCCTCCGCGCGGGATGCAACGGGCAGAGGCGGCTGCGATGCCGTTTCCTCGGAAAATTTTTCAGGCAATTTTTCAATCGCCTCGGGCTCGCCGCTCACCGTCTCAACGGTTGCCTCCGTGGCGACAATCATATCCTCAACGTAGATCGGCTTGGCGCTTTTTGCACCACGTGTTGCTTTTTTCTTGAGCGCGGGCAGTTTCTCGTCCTTGTCCGCGGTCACCCGAGGCACACGTCTTGGCGTCGGCTTGGGTTCGGCTGTATCCGCAACGGTAGATCGGTATTGCTCGAGCCCGCGCGCCAAAAAGAGCTTTTCAAAAAATTCGCGCTCGTCCTCGTAGGAATCGGCAAAAACCGCCTGAAAGCGGCTCAGATACATATCAATGCCCGAGGGCAACTCGGTGGGAGCGAGGTAGACGGGAAGGCTGTTTCGCTTGTGCTTGATCGCGTAGTTGATCTCCGCCTGGCAATTTTCGGATTCCACATATTCGGGCGAGAGCAACGAGAGAAAACACCCACAATTGCGGATATGGTCGGCGATCACGTTCGCCCAATCGGTTCCGGGGTTGATTGCCTCGTCGTACCACACGCGAAAACCGTTCTCCAGCAGCGTGCGCAGAATTCGAAGTGCAGCCTGCTCGTTTCGGTGCGAGTAGCTGACGAAAATATAGGGCTCGTCTCCATCGTAGGGGCGAATCCGCTTGGGCGTCTTTGCCATGGTTTTTGTCCGGCTCCTCTCTCACATCTCTTGTAAAATCACACCGCGTGCCTGCGGATCGTCAAAAATCACCTCGTTGGCGTGCGGAACGCGAATCGTACCCGAACGGGGATTTTTGATGCTCACGATCGGGGCAGTGAGCGTTGCCTCGACCTCCGAGCGCTCAAACGCGAGATCGGTGTCGATCATCTCGCAGTCGATCAGGGTGAGGTTTTTGCAGTAGCAGAGCGGCTGGGTGCCGATGATTTTGCATCCGATGAGCGTGAGGCCCTCGGAATACCACCCCAGATATTCACCCTTGACCGTGGAGTTGCGAACGGTGACGTTTTTTGCGTGCCAGAAGGCATCCTTGGTGGCAAGCTCCGAGTCCTCAATGACGGCGTTCTGCACGTATTGGAAGGAATACTTGCCCGTGAATTTCACGCGGCGGAGCGAGACGTCCTCGGCACGGAGCATAAAATACTCGCCCTCGGCGGTGCAGTCCTCCATCGAGATGCGGCGCGTGGACCAGCCAAACTCGGCAGAGAGCACGTCGCAGCCGCGCATGCTGACGTCGGCACACTCGCGCATCGCCTTGATGCCGTGCAGGCGGCTGTCCTGCACGTCGATCTGTTCGGAATACCAAAGCGCGGCACGGCAGAGCGGCGTGAGCTCGCAGCGGTCGATCACAAGATGGGTATCGTGCCAGAAGGGGTAGCGCAGATTGCACAGCGTCCCCTCCACCAAAACCTCCGACGACTCCTTGAGCGCACTCTCGCCGTCCTCGTCACCGTCAAAGGCACAGTTCTTCACCCAAACGCCGCAGCTTCCGTAGAGCGCGCGCTCCTCGCCGAAGCGTTGATTTTCCACAAGATTCAGTTTTTCGCGGTCGATCCGCGGAGTCTGCTTGGTCATGGTGTCCTCCCAAAAGGAAAAAATCCTGTCGTTTCAATTCGTATTACCTTAATTATAACAAGTTTCGTCGCATTTCGCAAGAACCTCGCGGCTTTCTTTGCAATTTGTTCACATTCCGCCCCCCGCCGTGTCAAGACACCTTTCCGCGCTTTTGAATAATTTTTCAAACCCGATTGCATAAAAATCCGTTAAGATGCAGAAAAACGTCAAAAAGAACAATAAATTTTGCAAAAATGCTTGACATCATCCTGCAAAAAGAATATAATAATGATATGTTTTACTTTAGCTTGGCAAAGTGAACCAAATTTTTGAGATTTCCCGGAGGAATTAAGATGAACAGAGTGTATAACTTTTCGGCAGGCCCTTCCATGCTCCCCCAACCCGTCCTTGAAAAGGCAGCAGCAGAGCTGGTCTGTTACGGAGAATCGGGAATGTCGGTCATGGAGATGTCGCATCGCTCTCCGGACTACGAGGCAATCATCAACGAGGCAGAGGCAATGCTGCGCAAATTGATGAACATTCCCGATAACTACAAGGTGCTCTTTCTGCAGGGCGGCGCGTCCACGCAGTTTGCGGCAGTGCCCATGAACCTCATCAAGAGAACCGGCAAGGCAGACTACGCCGTTTCGGGTCAGTTCTCGGGCAAGGCATTCAAGGAGGCGCAGAAGCTGGGCTACGACGTGAAGTGCATCGCCACCACCAAGGACGATAATTTCGACCACGTGCCCACCATCACGCGCGATATGATCCGCCCCGACGCGGCATATCTGCACATCTGCTTCAACAACACCATCTACGGCACCAAATACGGCTACATTCCCGACACGGGCGACGTTCCGCTCGTTGCCGACCTCTCCTCCTGCATCATCTCCGAGCCGATCGACGTATCGAAATTCGGCGTGATCTACGCAGGTGCGCAAAAGAACATGGCTCCCGCAGGACTCACGCTCGTGATCGTGCGCGAGGACCTTCTCGACTATGCCGAGGAGAAGATGCCCACCATGCTCGAATGGAAAACCATGGCGGAGAACGGCTCGATGTATAACACGCCCCCCTGCTACACCATCTACATGGCAAAGCTGGTTTACGAGTGGATCCTCTCGCTGGGCGGTCTGGACGTGATGAAGGAAATGAACGTCAAGAAGGCAAAGGTGCTCTACGATTACCTCGACTCGCAGGATTACTACATCGCACCCGTGAAGGCAGACAGCCGTTCGATGATGAACGTCACCTTCGTAACGGGAGACGCAGACCTGGACAAGAAGTTTGCCTCCGAGGCAGCCAAGGCAGGGCTCAAGAACCTCAAGGGTCACCGCTCGGTTGGCGGCATGAGAGCCTCGATCTATAACGCAATGCCCTACGAGGGTGTTGTGGCACTGGTGGAATTCATGAAGGAATTCGCCAAGAACAATCCCAAGAAATAAGTGAGGACGCATTCATGAATATCCAACTGCTCAATAAAATTGCAAAGGTCGGGCTCAACGAGCTCGGCGATGCCTACACGGTAGGCGAGGACGTACAAAATCCCGACGGCATCATGGTGCGCTCCGCCGTGATGCATGAAATGGAGTTCGGCTCCGAGCTCAAGGCGATCGCGCGTGCGGGCGCGGGCGTGAACAACATTCCGATCGACCGCTGCTCCGAGGCGGGCATCGTGGTATTCAACACGCCCGGCGCCAACGCAAACGGCGTTAAGGAGCTTGCGATCTGCGCGCTTCTGCTCGCGGCACGCAACGTGGTTGGCGGCATCGAGTGGGCAAAGGGGCTCACCGAGGACGTTGCCAAGCAGGTGGAAAAGGGCAAATCCAAGTTTGCAGGCACCGAGCTGTTGGGCAAAACCCTGGGCGTGATCGGTCTGGGTGCCATTGGCGGCATGATCGCAAACGTGGCGCTGGAGCTTGGCATGAAGGTGATCGGCTGCGACCCCTACCTCTCGGTGGAGGGCGCATGGAACCTCAATCACCGTGTCGTTCGTGCGGCAACCTACGACGAAATTTTTGAAAAGGCAGACTATATCACTCTGCACGTGCCCGCAACCAAGGATACCAAGAACATGATCTCGGCAGAGAGCATTGCAAAAATGAAGGACGGCGTGAAGATCATCAATCTCTCGCGCGCCGATCTGGTATGCGCGGCAGACGTGGCTGCGGCAATGGAATCGGGCAAGATGTCGGCATACGTCACCGATTTTCCCACCGAGGACGTTCTGAAAATCCCCGGTGCCGTTGCGATCCCGCACCTGGGCGCCTCCACCGAGGAGTCTGAGGACAACTGCGCCGTGATGGCAGCACGCGAGCTTGACGATTACCTCAAAAACGGCAACATCAAGAACAGCGTCAACTATCCCAATTTGGAAATGCCGCATTCGGGTGCCGCACGCATCTGCGTTCTGCACGCAAATATCCCCGCCGTGATCTCGCAGGTCACCTCCGCGGTTTCGGCTGAGGGACTCAACATCGAGAACATGATCAACAAATCCAAGGGAGACAACGCATACACCATGCTTGAGGTCTCCTCCGTTCCCTCCGCATCTGCGATCGCGCATATCGAGGGCGTTGAGGGTGTTCGTCGCGTGCGCGTGATCTGACCGAATTTCAATAATCAACAAAGTGGGGGGGCCTCGAGCGATTTTGAGGCACCCCAAACAACGGATTTTGTTTTTTAGAGACTTTGCAGAAAAGGGAAGGGACACAAATCATATGAAGCTCAGTCAATCGGCAAAGCACGCGATCCTGATCGGTACTCTTTGCTCGGTCTCGTATTTTGCCATATACAATGCACGGAATATTCTCAGCGCAGTCACCCCGCAAATGACGGCGCAGGGCTACGGCGAGTCCTATATCGGAGCGATCTCCTCGCTCTATTTCGTTTTTTACGCCGTGGGGCAGCTGGTCAACGGCATGATCGGTGACCACATCAAGGCAAAATGGATGATTGCCGTCGGACTGCTCGGTGCGGGCGTTTCCAACCTCGTATTCTCGCACGTGGCGACAAATCAGATCGCGGCAATGTCGGCATACGCCATGACGGGTCTGTTTCTTTCGATGATCTACGGACCCATGACCAAGGTGGTTTCCGAGAACACCGAGCCGATCCACGCCACGCGCTGCTCGTTGGGCTACACCTGTGCCTCCTTTTTGGGCTCTCCCTCGGCGGGACTTCTGGCGTCTCTCCTTGCGTGGCAGAGCGTGTTCGCCGTGAGCAGCGGACTTCTGGTCTCCATGGCTGTGATCGCATTTGTGTTCTTCTCGATCTTTGAGCGGCGCGGCATCGTGCGCTACGGGCAGTACAAGGCGGAGAAAAAAGGCATTGACGGTGTCAAAATTCTGCTTCGGCATCGCATCGTCAAGTTTTCCTTCGTCGCGCTCATCACGGGAATCGTGCGCACGTCGGTGGTGTTCTGGATGCCGCAGTATTTCAAGGATTACCTTGGATACAGTGAAACAAATGCATCCCTGATCTTCACCGCAGCAACCTTTGTTATCACCTTTACCACCTTCATCGCGATTTTCGTCTATGAGCGGCTGGGATATAACATGGACAAGACCATGCTCCTCATGTTCTCGCTCTCCACCGTGTTCTTCGTGCTCCTCTTTGCAGTCAAGCACCCGATTATCAATATCGGTTTGTTCGTGCTCGCCGTCATGTCATCCAATGCCGCCGCAACCATGCTTTACAGCCGCTATTGCCCTGGTCTGCGCGACACGGGTATGGTCTCCTCGGCAACCGGATTCCTCGACTTTCTCAGCTATATGTCGGCTGCCGCCGCAAACGTTGTCTTTCCTCTGCTCAAGGAGTCGCTCGGCTGGCAAAAGCTCATCCTCGTCTGGATCGCCATCATCGCCGCCGGCGTCATCGTCGTGCTCCCCTACCATCGGTTTAGAAGGGTGAAGGAGTAGAGAGTTATGTTTGCAGGGGGAGAGGGTACCTTCTTTCAAGAAGGTACCCTCTCCCCCTGCAACCCC
>CAJKPX010000068.1 GCA_905201895.1 uncultured Eubacteriales bacterium
GGTGCAGGGGAGGGGGAGAAGAAATTTTTTCAAAAAGTTCTTCTCCCCCTCCCCTGCTTCACATTCTATCCTTTTTGATATGCGATGCGCGGGTCGCCGTTGGCGAGGTGGATGATGCCACAACGGGTGAAACCGTTTTTTGCGAGCGAGCGCTGCATGGGAACATTATCGCGGTGGGTGTCGATCTTGAGGTTTCCGCACGCCGCATAACACCATGCGAAGCAGGCGGATGCCACGCCGCGACGGTGCGACGAAACGGCAATACGGTGGATCACGCCGTAGGGGCGGTCATTGAGCCATTCGCCGTCCTCAATGATACGATAGGTGGGGTCCTCACCAACAAAATAGCAGAACACGCCGAGGAGCTCGTCCCCCTCCACGCAAACGTGACAAAAGCCGCGCGCCATATCGTCCTCGATCACCTCACGAGAGGGATATCCCCCCGCCCATTGCTCGGCGTTTCCGTGCTCGCGCATGTAGCGGCGTGCAGCGGCGTAAATCTCCATGATGCGGTCGAGCTCATTTTTCGTTGCTTTTCTGATCTCCATATCTTCCATCCTTTTTCAAAAAGGGCTGCTCCCAACGGAACAGCCCTTGATTTTGATTTTTTCAGTCCTCTTTTTTGGTGGGAGCTGCGGGGCGATGTGCGCCCGAGCCTTTCACAGCCGAGGTGTTGGGGCGAACAGCCTTGCTGCCTGCCTTGCCATCATAGCCATAGTAGGACGATTCGTATTTCGAGCCGTAATAGGTATCGCTCGACGAGATCGTGCGCTTGCGGTCCACCTGGTTGAGCACAACGCCGAGGATGCGGCATCCGCTCTTCTCCAGCTGCTCCTTCACGCCCTGTGCCATGCGATACTTGATGCGTCCCTCGTTGATTACGATTACTGCGCCGTCGCAGCAGGTTGCCATCACGGCAGCGTCGATCACGAGTCCGAGAGGCGCCGCGTCCACGATGATATAATCATAGCGGTCACGGTTGGTGCTGATGAGCTCCTTGAATGCGGAGCTACCAACCAGCTCGGTGGGGTTGGGCGGATAGGGACCTGCAAAGAGAATATCCATGCCCTCGATGTTCGTGTGGTAAATCGCCTGCTCCATGGTGACCTGACCCGACAGAAGCTGGCTCAGTCCCATGATGCCGCGCTCCTTTGTAACGCGGCTCGCCATCACCGACTTACGCAGGTCGGCGTCGATGAGCAGAACGCGCTTGCCGCTCTCCGCGAGGCTGCGGGAGGTTTCAAACGAAATGGTGGTTTTACCCTCGTGCGCCATGCAGCTGGTCACCACGATGGTTTTGACGTCCTTGCCCGAGAAAAGGATGTTGGTACGCAGCGTGTTGAACGCCTCGCGCATAAAATAGTTGCTTTGCTCTTCAACGATCAATTCAATTGTTTTCATGCTTTACCCTCCCTCTTTTTCTCGCCGCCGGCGGTGTAGCTGTAATAGTAGCCATATTTGGACTTTTTGCGTCCCACGTCATTCTTGTTCGGGATCACGCCCAGCATGCTCAGACCCAGATATTTTTCCACGTCGTCTGCATTATTGATCTTATCATCGAGAATGAAACGCAGGAAATGGAAGGCGTAAACGATCATGGCACAGAACATACCCACCAGAAGAATCATCATCATCGAAACGGGGTTGGAGGGATTCTCGGGAACTGCTGCGTAGTCCACCACACTCAAAATCTGCACACCGCAAACACCGTTGAAATATTCGCATGCCTGATCTCCGAGTGCATTGACGATCTCGGCGCTTCTCTCGGGGCTCATGCTCGTGAAGGAGAGGCGCAAAACGCGCGCATTCTCGCTCACACGCTTGATCGAAACCATGCGCTCCATATCCTTGAGCTCCACGTTCATGTTCTGACTGATCTTAACCGGCTCGAGCACCTTGTCATGGCTCTTGATCAGAATCTCACAGTCATTGATCAGGTCGGTTGCCCAGCTCAACGCCGCGGTGTTGTTCATGTTGTTGACATCGCCCTCTCCGCTGATGCCGGGAAGTGCCAGCACGTAGATGGTGAGCGAGGCGGTGTATTCGTCCTCGTGCGTTACGCTGAGTCCGATGTAGAGCACCATCGAAACCACGATCAGAACGATCAGCAGCTGCCACCAGCAATGCTTGAGAAGCGCCCAAAGGTCTTGCAGGCGAATTTCTGTTTCTTGTTTCTTTTGTTCTTCCATTTTCTCTTTCCTTTCCAAAGTCATCGAAATCGGTGCGCCCGAGGCGCGAGTCAGATCAATTCATCGCGCACCACACGGCAGGGATTATCCCAGGTCAGGGCGCGGATGGTGTGTGCATCACAGTGCTTCTGCAAAAACGGCATGCAGACCGAAATGAGGGGCGGACGCGTGGTGAGATTGTGAGCATCGGACGCAATGATGTGAACCAGACCCCGACGGATCAGCTTCTTCCATTGCTTTTGCGCACCGCGTCCCCACGATCCGTTGACCGACGAGGCGTTGACCTGTACGGTTCCTCCGTTCTCCACAAACTCCTCGATCCAGCGAAGCTGACGGAACAGGCAGCGATAGCGCTCGGTGTGCGCCAGAATCGGGAAATATCCCGCGCGCTGCAGCTGATCCATTGCGCTCTGAATCTCAAAAAATTCAATCGCCTCGGGAAAATCAACCAAAACGTAGCGGCTTCCCGCAATCGAGCGGCAGATGCCGTCATTGAGTGCGTCGAGACCGCTGCGATGATAGCCGAGCTCGTGTCCAAGAAAAATCCGCATATCCGGATGCTTTTCCGAAACGTACTTTTTCAAAATCTCGAAGGATTCGGCAGATTTTTCAAGGGTGTCTCCGAAAAGATAGGGCGAATAATGCGGCGTCAGACAGATGGCTCGGATCCCGTCCTCGTATGCCATTTCCAGCATGGAAAACATGTCTTCGACCGTCTTGGCTCCGTCATCCACACCGCAGAGCATGTGGCTGTGCAAATCAAAAAATTGAGCCATGAAAATCTCCTTTTCTCCAGATGCAAATTGCAAAATCGGACAAAATCCAACTTTCGTGCATCCTATTATATCATACATTACCGCATTTGTCTATGAGAAACCGTTTTTTTTAACAATCTGTTAATATTTTTTATTCGTCATAATAGCCAAAACACGCTTTTTGCGCATGTTGGAAATCACCAAAAGCGGATTGAGGCGAGGTGCCGACTGCATATTGCTCTGCCTGCTTGCATAGGATGGATGGGAGAGGGGCGCTGTATCGCCCTGACCGCAATCGCAAAACAGAAGGGAGATGCCCCGCATGCCACGCCGTTCGATTGCACTTTTGCTCATTTTTTGTCTCCTGAACGCCTGCGTGCTTTCCTCCTGCGCCCACACGCATGCCACCGCACGCGAGCTGCTCGAGGCAATGCGAAACGCCGAAAAGCCCCTGCCCGCAGGCAGGAGCTATGTACGCTGTGCGCCGCAAGACGGCGAGGAAGCTCTCACGGACGAACTGCTTGCGGTGATCTTTGGCAACGGTCACCTGCCGCCCCAGATGGATGAGGTGGTCGACGCTGCCGTCTATCTTTCCTTCACCCATCCCGCAGAGCTGGCGGTGTTCCGCTGCAAAAGCACCGACGGAACCGATGCGGTTGCCGCGATGTGCCTTCGCCGTCTTGATTACCTGAAGCATCATCGGATCAATTTGAGCGCCGAAGCGCAGACCTATCTCGACCGCGCCCGCGTAACGGTGTGCGGCAGATGGGTGATCCTCACGGTCTCCTCCGACCCCGACGCCGCAATACGCGCCGTTCGACGGGCACTCTGACGGAAACCGATGCTGCCTACGAAAAGAGCAGCACGATCCGATAAACGACACCGTAGACCGCCCCCGCAAGCGTTCCGTAAAGCAGGACGGGCCCGGCAACTGTAAAAATTTTTGCGCCCACACCCAGGATCAAGCCCTCTGCGTGGCTGTCGATGGCAGGCGAGACCACCGAATTGGCAAAGCCCGTGATCGGAACCAGCGTTCCCGCTCCCGCAACCTTGGCAATGCGGTCAAAGCAGCCAAGCCCCGTCAGGATCACGGCAAGGAGAATCAGCGTCACAGAGGTGAGCGTGCCTGCATCGGTCTCGTTCAGGAGCAGGGTGCTCATGTAAAATCTGCGCAGACCCTCGCCAATCGTACAGACCGTTCCACCCACTGCAAACGCGCAGGCACAGTTTTTCAGGATCGGACTGCGCGGCGCATGCGCCTCAACGTACTTTTTGTAGGTCTCCTTTTTCACACCATTCACCTCCAAGCGCCGTTTTTTCTCGGCATATAAGAGTTTTTCCGAAAAAATGTTTTTTATACTGTTGACTTTTTCTCAAAAAAAGGATATACTATTTTTGGAAAAAGAAAACAAAAAAGGAGGACAAAAGCATGTCCTGGGATAGCTTTTACAGCAGCTTCAAGCGTGCGGTTGGAACCGCCGCAGAGAAGATCAACCAAACCACCGATCTCGCAACGCTTCAGATCAAGCTCGGCGTGGCAGAGCACAAGCTCGAAGCAGCCTACGCCCAGCTCGGACGCGACGCATACCGCCAATTTACAACCGACGAGGACGTTGTGGACGCCGTTTCCAAGAGCATGACGCAGGTGGAAAAGGCACAAAAGGTTGTGAATGACCTGAACGCACAGATTGAAAAATGCAAGGCGAGCAGCACCGACGGTACAAAGACCGCGGACGAGTCGACCGATCCGAAGGGTGACACCGACAAAAAGAGCACCGACGAGGCGTGACACCGCATAACGCGCGATACAAGCGAAAAAAGCATACGTCCCGAGGCACCGTGCCTCGGGACGTATGCTTTTTGTATGCGGTTATTCCGCCTCCCCGCTTTCCAGCTCCGAAAATCGACGTCCCGTGAGCCGCAACGAGGCTCGGTAGAGTGCGCTTGCCGAGGAAAAGCCCACACGCTCGGCAATTTCCACCACCGAAAGTTTGCCCGACCGACGCAAGCGAAGCGCACTGTCGAGCTTGCGCCGCGAGATATATTCGGTCAGGGGCATGCCGAAGCGCTCCTTGAACACACGGCTGAAATAGGAGGGGTTGTAGAAGCACTTGCGCGCAAGATGCGAGAGCGAAAGCTCGCCGCCAAGATGCTCGTCGATGTAGCTTTGCAGCTCGCTCCACAGATCGGTGTCATTTTCTCCGAGCGAGCCGAGCGAGACCTTGCGGAGCATCTGAATAAAGAGCACATTCATATAGCTCTTGAGAACGGTCTGCCATCCCTGACCGCGCGCACGGTATTCGCGAAGCATCGACTCGAGCAAGCACTCGACCTCGGTGCGCTCCTCGGGCGCGAAGGAGATCACGCCCCCCTCACCCTCTCGCCGAACCTCGTCAAACGCTGCCAGCTGAAGCACGCCAAAAGCATTTTCGGGCGTGACCGGATCACCCTCCAGCGTTTCGGGCTTGAAGCAAATGTTGATAAAGGACAGCCCGCCGCAGGACACGAAGCGATGCGTGCTCCCCGGCGTGATGAAAATCAAATCTCCGCGCCCCACCTCGTAGCAATCCTCGTTGACGAATTCGGAGGCGTTGCCGGTTTTGATGTAAATAATTTCGATAAAATCGTGATCGTGCTGCGGACAATCCGCACCGTTGGATTCAAAAATGTGGATCGTTGCCTCGCGCTCGATCAGATCGTCGGATCGGAACTGTCGCATGGCACGCCTCAACGGTAGTAGACGTAGTAAACGATGATCGTGCGCTCGCGTCCGTCATGCTCGAGGTCAGGTGCGGTGATCACCACGCCGTCCTTGGAAAGCAGCTCCCACGCCTGCATCTGCTCGATCTTGCAGCGGAAAATCACGTCCGCCGAGGCAAACACGAGCATTTCGTCGTCGCGGATATTGAGTCCGCCGTTGCGTCCGATCACCTCGTCAACGTCATTGATCTTCTCGGTGACGTATCGGATATGATGATTGCTCATCTGACGCGCCATCTCCCAACGGTATTGCTTACTGTTGGGATTCTTACTTTTTCTTGCAAAAAGCTTTTTCAAACACATGGTATTCGTTCCTTTCCTTCAGTTCTCTATCCAAGCATGAGCCGCTCTGCCAGCTCCTCGCCCATGCGAGCAAGATAGCGTGCGGCGTTTTTTATCGAATCCTCGCTCGACTCGGCATAGGCGCGGATCTCGCGAATATCGGCAAGCCCCATCGCAAGCAGCTCCTCGCGCGGGTCGCCAAGACAGCCCACAAAGCAATGCACGGGAATTCCACGCTCTCCTGCCGCACGCGCCACACCGCTGACGGTCTTGCCCCACAGGCTCTGCCTGTCGAGCCGTCCCTCACCCGTAATCACGAGCGTCGCACCATTGAGCGCTTCGTCAAAATGGTTGACCGCAAGCACCGTTTCAATTCCCGAGCGCAGATCAACGTTTCCAAATGCCACGAGGGGTGCCGCAATTCCGCCGCCCGCACCGAGCGCCGCCTGCGTTGCAAGCTCTTTGCCGCACATGGCGGAAAGTAGCGCGGCGTAGTGTGTCATTCCGCGCTCCATCTCGGCAAGCTCGGCATCTGTTGCACCCTTTTGCGGCGCATAAACAGACGTTGCCCCCGACGCACCCAAGAGCGGATTTTTCACGTCGGTTGCAACCGTAAAACGGCAGGATGCAAGCAGCTCACGCGCACCCGAGAGGTCGATCGAGACAATCTCGGACAGTGTGCCGCCCGTTGGAATAAAGTGCTCCCCGCGTTGGTTGGTAAAGGTCGCACCGAGCGCCGCCAGCATACCGCAGCCGCCGTCGTTGGTGGCACTCCCCCCAACCGTGAGCATGATGTGGCGGTAGCCCTCCAACCACGCACAGCGGATCAGCTCACCCACACCGTAGGTGGTGGTGCGCATTGCCGCGCGGCGCGTGGTTGGGACCAACACAAGCCCTGCCGCCGATGCCATTTCGATCACGGCAGTGTCGCCAACCGCACCCCAAACCGCGTTCACAGGCTCAAAAAGCGGACCGCATACAGACGTCTGCACGCGCGCATCGACAGGAACAAGCGCATCGAGCGTGCCCTCGCCACCGTCGGCGATCGGCAGACAAACCGTTTCCACGCGAGCTCCCGAAACCGACGAAATGCCATCGGCAATCGCACGCGCAGCCTCACGTGCCGAAATGCTATCCTTAAACGAATCGGGCGCGATCACGATCTTCATGCCGTCCCCTCCTGCTTTCATTTTTTGTATCAATTTTGGTCATTTTTATGGCGCGCCTCAGGACCACCATCCTCTCGGTACGCTTCCGAAGGGAGGCAATCACATTCCGCTGCGCTCCATGGCAATGTTACTTCGCCGGTATCGCCCCCGCCCTACGGGTAGACATTTCATCACAATCTATCAGCATCGCATCTGCAATACTTATGGGGCGTAGGATCGGAGCTTCTCACCAACTTCCCCGTTCATTCAAGAAGCAAGCAAGACAAGGCGCACCGCAGAAAGCAAGGCGCAGGCGTAGTTATCTACGTCAAGCCGCTTTCGAGGAGCAACGCCGTATTGCGCCGCTTATTGGATGAACATACAGTCCCCGAAGCTGAAAAACCGATACCTCTCCCCCACCGCCGTGCGATACGCCTCCATCACGCGGTCGCGATCGTAGAACGCCGATACCAGCATCAAAAGCGTGCTTTCGGGCAAATGGAAATTGGTGATCAGCGCGTCCACCGCCTTGAAGCGATAGCCGGGGTAGATGAAAATGCCCGTGTCGCCGCTCATTGCGGGAATATGCCCGTTCTCCTCTGCCACCGATTCGATCGTGCGGCAGGAGGTGGTACCCACGCAGATCAGGCGTCCGCCTGCCGCGCGACGCTCGTTGATGATGCGTGCGCTTTCCTCGGGTACCGAGAAATATTCCTTATGCATGATGTGATCGGTAATTTTTTCCGCTTTGACGGGACGGAAGGTCCCAAGCCCCACGTGGAGCATCACGGGCGCAATCGCAACACCCTTTGCGCGAATGCGGTCAAGCAGCTCGGGTGTGAAATGCAAGCCCGCCGTGGGGGCAGCCGCCGAGCCCTCCTCGCGCGCATAGACCGTTTGATAGCGGTCATTGTCGCGGAGCTGCTCGGTGATATAGGGCGGCAGGGGCATCAGTCCGATGCGGTGCAGAACGTCGTAGATATTGGCGTATTTGGTGCGGTCGTAGTCAAAGCGGATCAAGCGGTTACCCTCTTCCACCGTGTCGATCACCTCACCCGTGAGCATGCCCTCGCCAAACACCGAGCGCATGCCAACGCGCGCGCGCTTGCCGGGCTTGACCAGGCATTCCCAGGTGTCGAGCTCGTGCTGACGCAGCAGCAAAAGCTCCAGCCCCGCCTTCTCGCGCCCCTCCACGTGCCCGTAAAGACGCGCCGGGATCACCTTGGAATCATTGATGACCAATACGTCGCGCGGATCGAGATAGTCGATGATATCGTGAAAGCGGCGGGGAGAAATGCTGCCGCTCTCGCGGTCAAGCACCATCAGGCGCGACATATCACGCTGCTCGGCGGGATGCTGTGCGATCAGCTCCTCGGGCAGGTCATAGAAAAAATCAGAGGTGGAAAGGTTGGTTTGCGGCTTTTCGTTGACAATCACTCGGCTCATAGCGTTTCCTTTTTCAAAAAAATTTCCATCGAATTGCGATCGGGCGGTCTCTGCGTGCGCAATCGCAGCCTCGCGGCATATACTTGGAATAAACGAACGGGGCGGCATGAACGTCCCTTGTAAAAGGCAGGCGTCTGCCGTTTGGTTTCCTCTATTATATCGCAAACCCCCAATAAATGCAATCTTTTTTTGTGAATTGACTAAATAATTTCTGTTTTGGAAAGGAGTGTCCACCTCGTGAGTCTCCATAAACCAACGTTGTTCACGGGCGCGGCAACCGCCCTGATCACACCCTTTCTCGACGGCGAGGTTGATTATGAGGCGCTCGGCAACCTGATCGACGCCCAAATCGAGAGTGGGATCGGTGCCCTGCTCGTTGCGGGAACAACGGGCGAGGGCTCCACGCTGACGCTTGAGGAAACGGTTGTGATCACGCGCTTTGCACAAAAGCGGATCGGCGGTCGCGTGCCGCTCCTGGCAGGCTGCGGCTCCAACTGCACCGCACACGCGGTGGAGCTGGCAACAGCCCTCTCCGAGGCGGGTGCCGATGCGCTGCTTGCCGTGACCCCCTACTACAATAAAGCCACCGACATCGGCATTCTTGCGCATTACCGTGCCATTGCCGATGCCGCCACCCGACCGCTCATTCTCTATAACGTCCCCTCGCGAACCGGCTTTTCGATGACGCTCGAGCACTACCGTGCCCTCTCTGCACACGAGAATATCGTGGCGGTGAAGGAGGCATCAGGAAATCTCGAGCTTTTGGAGGCGCTTTGCGCCGAATGCGGCGACACGCTCGACGTTTACACGGGAAACGACCACCAAACGGTTGCCGCCATGAAGCTCGGCGCCTCGGGCGTGATCTCGGTGATCTCCAACGTCCTGCCGCGCGAGACGGTGGAGCTCTGCCGCCTCTGTGCCGCGCAAGATTACCGCCTTGCAGGGAAGCGTCAGCGCGCCCTTTTGGAGCGGATGCAGGCGCTCTTTTGGGAGGTCAATCCCGTCCCCGTGAAATACGTTGCCGCACTCAAGGGACTCTGCGCCGCCGAATACCGCCTGCCGCTCTGCCCACCCTCGCCCGAAATCTCGCGCCGACTGCAAAAGCTGTTTTGTTAAAATATGGGTCTGCCTCAAATTTGTAATTTGAGGCAGACCCATGGCAAAATATTCTGTTTGAGTCATTCTTTGCCGTTAGTCAATCGGCAGCCATGCGGCGATCAGAGTATCCCAATCGCGACCCGCCGAGGCGTAGTCAACCAGATCAAAGGTCGAGCCGTCGGGCGCCTCGAAGCGGCAGCGCAGTTGACAGGGCACGCCCTCGGCAATCTCAGCAACGTCGCACACCCGCGCGTCAATCTCTCCCGATGCACCGCGTGCAAAGGCAAAGGTCGAGTCGGCAGGCTTGCCCGTGCGCGAATCGGCGGCAAGCGTGAGCGGACCGCGTGAGAGCGAGAGAAATTTGTCGTCCTCGGGCTTGTGCGTCACGGTCTCGGCATACGCAATATGCCAGCCGGGCATGAGCTTTTTGGTCATGTCGGTGTAGGTCACGTCGGTGTCCCACGTAATCGGTCGGGTCTCGCGGATGCGCATATCCAGCTCGAGCACCACGCGCTCGGAGCCGCTCCATTCACCGCGCAGAACTGCGTAGCCCTCCTCAACCGTATATTCCCGATCGGCGCTGACCGAGTAGGTCTCGGACCACGCAGGCAGACGCAGCTTGAGCGCGGTGCTGATCGGGCGATCGGTGGTGAGGGTGATCGCGATTTTGCCGTCAACGGGGTATGCCGTTTCGATCGCGAGCTCCACGCGTGCTCCGTCCACCTCAAGCGTGGCGCGTCCGTTCTCATAGAACTGAACCGCAATACCGTCGCTGTCGCACATCACGGCATGCCCCAGAAAAACTCCAACTCCCGCGGGTGCGATGCAGGCACAGCAGCCGTAGTAGCGGTAGTCGGAAAGGATCTGACTGCCGCCGACCTTGATGCCGCGCTTACCGGGCGTGAGCGGACTGTAACTATCAAAGGGCAGAAGAGTGTATTCCGTGCGGGGATATCCCTTTTGGACAACGAATTTTTCATGGATATAGGGACATTCTCGATGCTCGACGTTGAGCGCACCGAGATAGGCATTGTAGTAGGATAGCTCGATCTGATCGGCAAAGATGCGCTCTCCCGTCAGACGCAGGAGTTGGGCACAGTATTTCATCCAGGTCACGGTCACGCAGGTCTCCTGCATCTCGCCGGGATAGAAGGCGGTCTGACGTGCCTTGGAGTGGTCGAGGAGCTCGTGCGTGCAGCCGCAGGAGCCGATCACCGTCACGTCGCTTTCGATAAGCGCCTTGCCGAAATTGATGGCGGCAATCTTATATTTTTCGATACCCGTGACGCGGTAATATTCGAGCAGCCCCTCAAAGCAGGAGATCAGCTCGTATGCCTTGGAAACGCCGTACTGATAGGGATAGAGCTTGTTTTCATAGGCAAGCTCGAAAACGTTGATGCCATCTGCGGCACCAAGCTCCACGATATAGGAGGCAAAATCAAGGTAGCGGCGCTCTCCCGTGAGGCGGTAGAGGCGCACCATCGGCTCAAGGATCGAGGAGGAGTTGATGCCAAACCAGCTGCTCGACGCCTTTGTGATCTTGATCTTTCCCTCTCCCTTACCAATGTGCGCGAGGATATAGTCCGCCAAGCGGCACAAAAAGGCAATGATCTCGCGTGCAAGCGCCTCGTCGCGGCAGATCTCCAGATAATATTGCATGCCGAGCATCACGTATTTGCGGCACCAAAGATCCCACGCCTGAAATTCGGTCTCGCGCGAGAAGGAGGACACACGTCCGTCGGGCTCGGCAACCGTGAGCATATCGCGCACGGTATCGGTGAGGGTAGCGTAGAGCTCCTCATTTTTGGAATAGGCATATACCATCGCGGCACCGCGCATCATCTTGCCCCAATATTCGCCGCGCCAGCCGAGATTTGTGCCGTCGAGCTGCTCGCGGAACTGATCCACGAAGCGGCGCCAAAGCAGGGCATCAGCCAGCTGCTCACGCTCAATAAAGGAGACCGCAGAAGCAGAGACTCCCGTGTAGACCTGAAAGAGCGAAGGGACGCGCATGGCGTCGATTATTTGGTTTTTGATCTGTTCCATTTTTCCACTCCTTTTCGTTTTTCGATGGACTTTACCTATATTTTAGCATGGAATGCAAGGATTGTAAAGTTCTCACGAGTACTTTTTCCGGTCTTTTTTTTTACTTTTTGCCCCAAAAGACGGCACCTGCAGCGCCAAAAAGATTTCGCAAACTTTTTTTGAAAAAGACTTGATTTTTGCAGTTAACTATGATATAATAACCACGTTATATGCCGGTGTGATGGAATTGGCAGACGTGCTGGACTCAAAATCCAGTGGTAGCGATACCGTGTC
>CAJKPX010000069.1 GCA_905201895.1 uncultured Eubacteriales bacterium
TCGTCCGAAAGGCCGAGCGCCAGCGCGTGCGACGCTGTGAGCGCCTCGCCGCCGGACAGCGACTGCACCTGCCGCGCGGCGGGCGGCGTGATCGTGCAGCTGCTCCCCTTTGCCGATCCCGCAACGGTTGACCTGATCGAGCGTAATGCCGCAGACCTTGCAAACGTGTCGCGCCTATTTGAGGCGGGACTCTCGGGCGAGGAGATCGCGAAAATTGCGCTGCGCGATATTCCCTTCGACGTGTTCGACGAGCTCGACGTTGCCTATAAGTGCAACTGCAGCCGCGAGCGCACCACCCGTGCCCTGATCACGCTGGGAAAAGCAGACCTCCTCAAGCTGGTTGACGAGCAGGTTGCCGAGGGCAAGCCCGCGCGCCTTGAGGTCAACTGCCGCTTCTGCGACAAGAAGCAATACTACAACCGCGATGATATCGAGGGGATGTTCAAGTAAATACATTGCCCCGCAGGGTATGGATCATCAATGAGAAAAAGAGCAAACACATCGGGCTTTGCGCCTTATGTGTTTGCTCTTTTTGCTTGTGATCGGGGAATGCGCGTTTTGACTGCTTTGGGATCTGTCGGATGCAATTCCCTCGCCATCGGGGAAGATTTTATACCGTTTCGCCCTTCGCGGTCACCGTGTTGACCACCGCCACGTTCTCCAGCAATTCGGGATACTTGATTCTGATCGCAGGGCAATTCGGATTTTTGTTCACCACGTTGCTGATCACCGAATCGACCAGCCTCATTCTCACGCTGACGGCAAGCTGGCTGGCGCAGATCACATTGGAGATCGCAATATTCCTCATGCAGTCGGATGGGTCGGCTTCTCCGTAGCCTCCCTCACCCAGCAGAATGGCGGTGTAGCCGCCTGTGTTGGGGTCTGCTGCAGTGCCAACTACACTGTCGATCACCACGTTGTAAATCTGCGATTTCACAGGGAGCAGGCGAACCATACAGCACAGATAGGATCGCGCGATCACATTGCGGATGATGATATCGTGAATATCGCGCTCGCGTCGCGACCAATCGTTGTGCATCACGTGCGTGGTGCGAAGCGATCCGCCGGGCTTATATTGCGGATTTGCAATCGCGGTCAGCGCGATGACGTCATCCCCCGTACGCCCCGTAATATCCGAAATAATGATGTGATGGCAACCGTTGCGCAGATCAATGCCGTCCTGATTTTCCATGTTCATGTAGGTGCCGTCGATCATTTTATGCATTTGCGCGTCAAAATCAATGCGCTCAATGCGACCGTTTGCACATGCCTCGAGCGAGATCGCCCAGCCGTGCGAGTCCTTGATGCGAAGCCCCGAGATCGAAAAATCCTCCACGTTTGCAAGCAGAATTCCGATTCCGCGCCAATCGCCGTACTGCGATTCCCCCTCCACGTCCGCGTCGGTACCGTAGGAATGGTCATGAATATCCGAAAACGCAATTTTCTCGGGTGCTCTTCGCTCCTCGGGAATCCAATCCACCATCCTGCACAAATCCTTTGGGAAATGCGGGCAGGGTGCGCGCAAAAGCTTGGAGCTGTCGCCCGTGGCGCGCGGATGATCGGCACCCTCCAAGAGACACGTCCCTTCACCGCGAATGTGAATATTGCGGATGCGAATGGGATCTTCCATCCCGAGCCCACAGTTTGCAGAGCGGAAGAAATTATCACGGCATCGGTCGGAAAGCTTCAGGTGTACGTTTTGCAGAATCACCGTAGTGTTTTCAGGCAGGCGGATCGCCTCGTCGAGCAGCCAATAGTCACGTGTGCCGTCCAGCGTGCGAGGGGAAATCACCACAATACCGTCCACACCTCTCGCCTCAATGGCGCGGTTGAGGATCTCGCTGTCACATCTGCCCGAAAAATCGTTTGCGTTTACCATTTCATATCCCACCTTCTCGTATTTCTAAAGCTGAACCTCGCTCATGATCAGGAAATGCGTGTCAGCTTCTCCCCTGCCATGATCTCGCGTGCGTTGCGCGCGAAATCCGCAAAAGTGAGATCACGGCTTCTCGCGAGCGTTTTGGGAGGACGCAGTCCCAGCTCATAGAGCCATGCGCCGCGGTAGCCTGCCGATGTGAGCGCAGTATAAAGCTCGTTCCAATCCACGCTGCCCTCGCCGGGGAGCCAATGCTTTTCGTCAACGAAATCATAATCCGAAACGTGCACGGTAATGATCTTATCCCCGAGTGTTCGGATGAAATTGAGGTTGGTATCGGCAAGCAGGTGGTTTGTGTCGAAGCAAACGCGAAGCTTGTCGTTGGCACCAAGAAGTCTTTGCATATCTGCGGCGGTATTCCCCAGACACGTGCGAGGCAGATCCTCCACCGCGATCACAGCAGCGTTGCGGTTTGCAAATTCTGCGAGTCGGTCAAGGCTTTCCATCGAATATCCCATTCGGTCCTCACGCTCCTCAGCGGGAATCGGTTCTCCGCTTGGGTGGATCACAAATTTATCAATCCCGATATCCGCAGCACGTGCAATCAGTTCCTCAAAATAGGCAACCGTCCGCAAGCGCAGGTCGCGGTCAAGCGTTGAAATTTCCAAATCGCGGAAAGGGGCAAATGGCAGGTGGTAGGACCACAGCTCCACGCCATAGCGGTCACGCAGAGCGGCAAGCTCGCGATAATTGATCTCCTTGTGCTGCGGCGTTGCCATTGCAATCTCAATCGCCTCGATTCCATTCTCTGCAAGCGCGGCAAAATTCTCCTCTGTGAGCGCGAATCCGCAGCTCGAAATACCGATTTTGTTCATATTCCTCTCAGTCCCTTTCATGAATTTGATACTCCTATTTTACAACCGATCCTTGCAAATGTCAATACGAAAAGTGAAACGGATTGGAATTATTTTCAAAAACGCCGTTCAAAGCAGGCGCTCGCGGTATTTGAGCAGCTTGCCGTCGAGGGTGATGTAGCTATACGAGTTCTCGTCCAAGCCCGCCTCGATTCTGTGACCGTCGATCACGGCGGTGAGCGCATGTGTAAACTCGATGATCCCCTTTCGTTCGGCGTAGACAAAGCCGTTTACCACCAATTCGTTCACCGATCCCACGCGGCGGTAGCAGATCTTGTAGCCCGCCATCCGTGCCTCGAGCAGCACACGGTGTCGCACATCGGAATCGGCAGATCGCAATGGGATGGAATCGGACAAATCTTCGGCGTTTGCGGTCGCCTCGTCTGCCTCGCGCTTGACTTGCACCCTGCACGCGACTAAAAACTCGATGATCGAGCACACGAGCAGAAGCAGGGCAAGTCCCAGCATAATGAGCGCAATCACACGGTAACCCGCGCCGTCCGCTGCGATCTGCCGCTGCGTATCATCAAAATTGAGCAGCTCGCTCGTTTCGGTTTTCAGCTCGATCACACAGTTGTTCTGCGGATTCACCAAAACGAAAAGCGTCATGCCCCGAGGCATGGATTTCACGGTATTCAAAAAGCCGTCGCTCTCAACCGAGAGCGGAACGGAAAAATAGCTGCCGTCGGTAAAATAGATCACGCTGTCACGCTTTGAGGAATTCGACACCTCGTAGCGATCAAACTGCAGCGTATACGATGCAGCGTCCTCGCGCGCGATCGGGTCATAGTCGCCCGAATACAGGAAGAAAAAGATCGCAATGCAGGCACCGATCACCGCCCATGTCAGCGAGGAAAAAAGCGCCTTGCGCCTCCGCTTGCGCGCCGCTGCGCGCGTATCATCGAAATAACCGTTTTTGCTCACGGCTTGCCCTCCATTTCTCATTTTCCAAGGTTTGTCCGTGGCGGTGGAAGGGTTGTATTCGTCATTCAGACGATTATGCTTGCTTGGGTCTGCCGCCACCTATTCGGGCTCAAGCCCGGAACCAATGCTCGCCTGCCGTCACAGAAAAGTACCGTTTCTCTGCTCTTATTATATCATATCAATCACGCAACGTCAATACAAAGAGCAATACAGAATTGATCAAAACGAGACTTTGGGGAATGGAAATCGGAGCCGAGCGGAGGATTTCCTGTTTTTTCTGCGAATTTCTTGACAGGGACGTCAAAAAATGATATAATGCATGCAATCCCAACCCCGCGCAGGCATTGCCTGCGTGAGTAAAACCCGGCAAGGACGATATACAAAAATGGCAAAGCAATACAAAATCATCGACGCGCACTGTCACATCTACCCCGACAAGATCGCGCAAAAGGCATCGGATGCCACGGCAGACTTCTACAAGCTCCCTCCCTGCCTCGACGGCAGAGTTTCCACCCTGCTCGAGCACGGCGAACGCGCGGGAATCGAGCATTTTATCGTGCAATCGGTTGCAACCACGCCTCACCAGGTGTCGAGCATCAACCGCTTTATCGCCAAGGCAGTTGCCGAGAGCGACGGCAAATTCACGGGACTCGGCACGCTCCACCCCGACAGCGAGGACATGGAGGCAGACGTGAGCGAGCTGATCGGGCTCGGTCTCCGCGGTGTGAAGATGCACCCCGATATTCAAAAAATCGAGCTCGACGATCCGCGTATGCACAAGATTTACGCGCTCTGCGAGGGCAGGCTTCCCATACTGCTGCACACGGGAGACAACCGCTACGATTACTCCAACACCAACCGCCTCATTCCGATCCTCGAGCAATACCCTCGCCTGACCGTGATCGGCGCGCACTTCGGCGGCTGGTCGATTTGGGAGGACGCCACCGCCGCGCTCTGCAAATTTCCCAACCTTTTGGTGGATTGCTCCTCGTCTCTCTATGCGATCTCGCCCGAGCGTGCAAGGGAGCTCATTCTGGCATACGGCACCGATCGCGTGCTCTTTGGAACCGACTATCCCCTCTGGGCGCCCGAGGAGGAGCTTGCCCGCTTCATGGCGGTCGACCTGAGCGAGCAGCAGCGCGAGGACATCCTCTACAACAACGCCGCACGACTGTTTCTTGGAGCATGAAAAAACGGCGACTGCGCACCGCGCGGAAGAATGAACTACGTATATTACTTTGAAAAATAAACGCAAAACGGATGTGCGTCCGATGCAGAAATGCACCTGACTCACATCCGTTTTTTATAAAAAACTCAAACGTACTTTGAAAAGACCTCCACGTACCGAGAGCCGAACGTCACCGTTGTGATCTGCGAGAACGGGATCGCCTCAGGCTCCTCGTCCCATACTCCATCAGCATCAAAGCCGCGGAACAGTACCTTGTTTTTGAGCACCCGTTCGATGCGCCCGATGAAGAACAGCTCCTCATTCTCATCTCGGCTCTCGCGCTCCACGATGATAGGCTTCCCCATCGCCTGCAGAGAGAGGAACACGCTATGCCAATCGTCAAGCTCCACGTCGGGCATACGGATGGCGTCATAGATTCCCTCCGCCTCGATGATCTCGTTGCGCTTGTCCTCGTTGAATTCCATCCCCGTCATGTCCCGAAAGCGGCGGATCGAAAAGCCGTCCACCAAAAAATCGTCGAATTTTGCCGCGAGGATCAGTCGCTCACTTGCGGCGAGCGGAAAATAGTGGCAGTAATAGTAATGATACCGAAATTCAAAGCGGCAAAGCGCCCCCGTGTCGATCGCGTGCCCCACCAGCACCTTCATGGTCGATTTTTTCATGCATATACCTCCTCAAAACGGAACGTCAGAGACGGCGACAACACAAAACTGAGGATCCTGATCCCCATCGCAACCATTGCAGAAGCCTTCGTTGATACGCTTTGCATCCATTCCACCGCCTTTTTGTTATTTGACGCTTGTATCAAGCATATTATAGCATGCTTTAGGGCGGATTACAATATTTTGGAAAAAAATTGTAGGGACCGGCGTAGCGAAGCGGCGCGAGGGGAATGAATGACACCACAGTGTGGTGTCAGAACCCGAGCGTGACCGAGCCGTAGCGAGACACTCGACGGTCCAAATTGCGCCACCCTCGCTACGCCTTTGGCGCGCGGTGCCTGGTACGCTTCGTGCGTAGCACGTCCAAAAAGAACAGGCACGCGATTGCGTGCCTGTTCTTTTTGTGGTGCGTTGACAAAAAAGATGCCTTTATTTTGTGCGGTCATCCTTCAGCATTTTTGCGCCGTTTTTAGCTTCTATGCCAAATAATACTAAATTTTTCATGGCTCCGGCAAGACAAAGCACATAATCTCCGCCGCCGTACACGTTTTTCACTGTAATGTTGTAAGTCTCATCCTCGGTGGCATGACGAGTTCCGTAAAGATGCGTGTCACCGATCCTCACTGCGTAAAGCCCCTTGTCCATATATGGCGAATCGTCCGATGTGTCGTACACTCCGTCAATGGTGATATCATGAAGCTTAACGTCACCCTGATTCAACAGTCTTACGTTGGTACAAAATGCGGCTGTACGAATATTTTTGATCTCCACGTTGCAAAGATCGGATGGTAGACCCTTTACCGAAAACGTCTGCTCCAGACTGCCGTTCAATGCCGTCAGCGCGATGGAATCGTCCTCTGTAAAGCCTGTGATATTTTCAATCAAAATATCGTGACACCCCTGACGAAGATCAATTCCGTCGGCGTTCTTTACCAAGACTTCTTTGTATTTTTCACGCTTCAAACCGTGATACGCAACCCCGTTCTTGTCAATGGCAATATCACTTGCGCAAAAATCAAGATTTCCGAGATACCCATTTGAACAGTAAACAAAATTTAGTGCCCACCACCGCTGATTGCGGCAGGAAATACCCGATACCCTGAATCCATTGACGTTGGTGAACAGTAGAAGATTGTTTTTCCAAATTGGCGGCAAGCCGTCTTGCAGTTGGTTTTTTTCGGAAAGTCCGTTGTATTTTCCGCCGTCAAGTATCGCCGCTTCGCGTCCGATAATATTGATGTTCCTGTCGGTACCATCCACGGTGTTTCCAACGTCTGTTCCGTGATGCTCGTTGACAAACATATTGGAACAGACACCGTCAGCCATTCTCAAATGAGCATTTTTGAGTATCAACGTAAAATTTGACGGCAAACGTATTGCCTCATCAATCTCCCAATTACCGCTAATTCTAGCGGTACGGCTTTGATCCGTTAACGCTTCTTCTATTTTAGAACATATATATGCGCTTCCGCCCTTTAAAAATTCAATGTTTTCCATATCTCCTCCGCCTTTCTGTCATTTGACGCTTGCGTCAAATATATTATAGCACACTTTGGGGCGGAGTGCAAGAGAGATTTTGAGCACGTCCTCGGAATTTCGCGCCTTGCACGAATATACCCTCGCCCTGCGTCTGTGTGAGAAAACTTGCAAGCAAGTTCGCTCCCCGACCTTCGGGCGGGGTATGCGGACCGGATTCTGCCGCCTGCGGCGGCAGAGCGCGATGCGCTTCGTGCGTAGCACGTCCAAAAAGAGAAGGACACGCGTTGCGTGTCCTTCTCTTTTTGAGTAGAGTTGACAAAAAAGATGCCCTAAACAGTAAGATCAAAGCTTGGTCAGGCAGACCTCACCTTATATATGCGGAACACGGGGGGCTTACCCGCACTCGGAACAGGCATCTTGTAAGACAAATAAAGAAATTCACCGTCAAAGTGTATCCGATAGGTCAGCATTCGTCCGTCAGGATCCTCCAGGGCGCGCCCGACGTACGTCAGCTTGCCGTCGCTTTCGATTTTCGCAATACCGAGCCCCTGTTTATCAAGGTTAAAAAGCAGGCAATCGCCTGCCGTGCACAGGAAGGAGGGAGCGGGGTCTCCCGCATGGGCTCCGTAGCATTCGGGCTTGTCAATATCGGGCAGCTCCATATGATAATGCTCCTCGGCAAGTCTGTTATGTGGACCGTAAATGACCCCGCGACGGTCAAACCGACTCCAATCCACCTTTTTCAGCTTTTCGACCCTTTTCGGATCTGCGTCCTTATACGTTTCGTAGAAGCGGTAGTGTCCGGGGGTGATGCCGCCGTATACAAAGCTCCCCTTTGAGGCAATGCCGAAAACGGTGTTTTTCATGCCCGATTCGGCATGATACATATCGGGAAAGGTCTTGGGGTTGAGATCACAGCAGGGAGAGAGCAGATTCTGCGCAAGGTCATACGTGAAAACGGTGATGCCGTAGCTGTAAGAGGCAAAGGCAATATTGACCTTGCCCGCATCCGCTTCAAAGACCACACTGTTTTGAAACTCTATCGCACGGGCCGTCCGCGGCTTTTCTTCCACTATATATTTGTAGAGACAGGAGATAGTGTCGCCGTCATTGCTGATCTTATAAATATAAAAGCCGTGAAAATGCAGGGATACGATCAAAAAATCCTTGTATTTGGTGATATATGTGACCCTGTTTTCAAAATTGAACTCCTTGACCTTTTCCAGCGTTTCCTTGTTGACGATAGAGACGTTTCCAACGATAACGCCGTCCGCCATATTCGAAACGCCGCCGCCACCGCCTCTGAGCGATATAACAAGATAGTCGCCGATATCAACGATAGCGGTCGAGTGCGCGCTTTCCTTGCGGATGTAATCCATTGCGGGATCTCCCGTGTGATCGGCGGCAACGTCCGCTCTGTTCAAAAGCCTTGGAGCGCTACTGTCGCTGATATCGTATTTGCAGAGGACCGTTCCGCCCATTAAGTAGAGCGTATTACCGTCCTTCAAAAACGAGTTCGTCGCGATTTTTTGCGTTCCATTATAATGATCGAAAAGACCTTCCTCGTAATTCGGATATATTTCCATATACGGTATAAAATCCATGGGGTTGCCTCCTTGTTAAATCAAGAATATAGCTATTATTTATTATTTAGTGTAGCATGTTTTGTTTAAAATGTAAAGATTTTATTGTCAAAACGCATCGCGCACGCTTGCCGCTTGTGAGAAAGCTCCCCGCGGACGGCTTCGCGGCATAACCGAACCGTGTTCACCGCCTTTCCGAGTTTATTATAGCACACTTTGGGGCGGAGTGCAATACTATTGCACCACGTTTCCGGAATTTCGCCTTTGGCGAATATATCTCGCCTTTCACGATGTCTCGGCGAGCGGGCATCGGTCAGAAAGGCGGATATGCGGACCGGATTCCGCTACGCTTCGCTTGCGGAGCGCGGTCCAACGAAAAGGGTGGCGCCTCCAAAAAGAACAGGCACGCGATTGCGTGCCTGTTCTTTTTGAGACGTGTTGACAAAAAAGATGCCGTTTCAAAAATAATTATTATCTACGATATTTATAGATCGTTTCTTGAATTTTATCTGCCAATACGGTTTTGTCTTCAACTTTGACTTCTTCCACAGGCTGTTTCCATCCCTCTGCGGTATCACTTGAAACAACTGTGATGAAATAGGAATGCATACGTTCTATATAACCCACATCTATCAGCATTCCATCTTTATAATGGATTTCAATCATATCTTCGTCATCTTCTGAAATAAACGAGATTTTTCCACCTGACAAATTGAGCTTATTATAATCATCATACCATTTTTTCATCACGACACGCCTTTCTGATTTCATTATATCACAGCTTTTGATGCCTTTCAATCCTCGACGGCAAAAAAGGCGAAACAAAAGTGATGGATCTGCCACATCGAAGGAATCGTGTGATTGAAACGATATCGGCTTACGATACCTTGAGTTTCTTGAAAGCTCCTGTGCTCGGGGTATAAATTTCGATGGTGTTCATTTTTCCGGAAGCAGTCGGTTGGAAGATCAACAAATCGAACGCTCCCACAAATTCCACGTGCTCGCCTTCGCGGATCAATTTGAATTTTTTGGTCGTGAGTGAATATTCGGTCAATCCGTATTCCGGTTCGGGATTATTTTCGGAAATCGGAGCGGAACCGATAAAATACGCCTTGTCTCCGATGACGTGAAATAGGTTCGGGTCGCAAAACATCTTTCCGTACGTAGTATAGCTTCCGCCGTTGACAGAGATGGAGGCAAGCGTGAAGGTTTCCGGCTCAGATATGTTTTCGACAAAGAAATAGAGCTTTGAGTTTTCTAACGTCAGGTTGAACGTAATGACGTTTTGAAGCAATATATCTTTTTTCGCATTGGAGTGCTTGATTCTGCAGATGGTGGTTTTGTCGTTATTTGTGGTGTGAGAATAGTATAAATACGTACCGTCGGCGGTGAGATAACTAACGGCGCCGTCTTGGATTTGCTTGGGCGTTCCGCCGTTTACCGAGAGACTGTACAGCGGGAGGATATCTTTGGCGTATTCGGTGTATTCCCAATTTTGGGTAACCGTTGTGTAATAAACGATATCGTTAACCACCAGCATTTCCCAAACGTTGATCGAACTTACAAGCTTTTCAAAACCACTTCCGTCCGTTTTCACCTTCGCGATATATGATTTGGCGGTTGTGGAGTCCTTGCAATAGAAATATATCCAATCGCCGATCACATTTATATTACACAGACTTCCCGAGGATACGGTATAAACCGATTGATGGGCAGATCCGTTTCTCTTGATTTTTTCAATTTCGTTTTGGTTGGCATAATACAGGTAATCAGATTGTGCAGTAAAACCGAAATTAGCGTTGTCACTTCCCACAATATTTTCTTCACCTTTGGTATAATCCGGTACGAAGGTGGTTGGCTTTTTTGTATGACACATTGTACAAACGTCGTTTGCGTAATGGCATGGCTTTTTCTCAATCGTTTCGGTTTTTTGGTTTCCGCATGAACAAACGCACACTTTCGTTCCGGTTTGTTGGCAGGTTGCATCGGCAAGCGTGATCCATTCTCCGTATACGTGACTGTGTGTGCCGTCCGAGGAGGTATTAGCGGTGCTTTCGCCGCTATCGGTTGTTGTTACGTCCGAGGAGGTATTAGTGGTGCTTTCATCGCTATCGGTTGTTGTTACGTCCGTGCTGCCTTTTTCACAAGAGGCCATAAACAAACAAAGCAATAAAATCCAAGTGATGATTATAAGTAATTGTTTTTTCACAATCCGATCTCCTTTTGGTTGTTATTTTCAGTTTCATTATAGCACAGTTTTTGGCATTTTTCAAGATACGAGGGGAAAATAAGTGAAATATTCGGCTGACGCCGAATGTGAAATAATTTCCTTGCGGAAATTGTGAAATATCTCACTCCGTTCGATGTGAAATGAAATTCGCCCTTCACATTTGCGAAGCAAATATTTCACAGCGAAGCTATTTCACTTGGGCGTTGCCAAATTTCACTCGCCGCAGGCGAATTTCGTTGAAAAAAGAACAGGCACGCGATTGCGTGCCTGTTCTTTTTGGCTCGTGTTGACAAAAAAGATGCCAACTATTTTTATCCTATGTTTTGTTTGTCATTTATCATCAGTTTGATATGCTTGACGACAGATATAATTTCAAAAACAAAAATCGTCACAGCACATATAGCAATTCTAATATCGGGAAGATTGTTTCTCGCAAATATAACAGGAATAGTGACAACTATTACCAATGCCAAAACTCCATTAAAGACAGGATTAATATTCTTAAATGCTTTTATCACAGAAAGAACGGCATCTATAAGATAGAAAATCAAACTGCACAATGCCGTTATGAGAGCCAATATGGCTAAAGCGAAAGATCTACTTACACCACTTTCCGGTTCAACCTCATTGTTCGATATAATAAGCGAGCCAATTAGCAATCCCGCACCAATTATTGTAATCAACATACCAATCATTGCAGGTATTTTGGAGTATATTTTTTTCATATCTTCACCGCCTTTCCGATATTATTATAGCATACTTTGGGGCAGATTGCAAGAAGAAATGAAGCATTCGCTTCGCGAATATGAAGCAGAAGCCTTGCGGCTTCTATGAAGCGGCGGCTTTGCCGCCGTGAAGCGAAGCGCACACTAACTTCTCCGTGAGCCGAAGGCTCGCTTCATAGGGCAAAGCCCTGCTTCATTCTTCATGCACCGCAGGTGCGCTTCATTGAAAAAAGCACATCTGTAAACAGATGTGCTTTTTTCTGGAGGCGCCACCCTCACTTCGCCTACGGCGAATATACCCACGCCCTGCGTCTGGTGAGCAAGCTCCCCGACCTTCGGGCGGGGTATGCGGACCGGATTCTGCCGCCTGCGGCGGCA
>CAJKPX010000070.1 GCA_905201895.1 uncultured Eubacteriales bacterium
GCTGAAGCTACCGACGCTCCTGCCGAAGCTACCGACGCTCCTGCTGAAGCTACCGACGCTCCCGCTGAAGCTACCGAGGAAACTCCTGCTGACGGCGAGACCGACAAGAAGTAAGCACAAAAACAAATAAATCCATAAACATGGTAGCGGGGTGTTGCGCAGATCGCGCGACACCCCGTGATTTTTTCCGAGAGAGGTAACTATGATTTATACGTCGCATTACACGGTCCGCTGGCATGATACCGATGCAAACCGCCACATCACGCCCACGCATTTGCTCATGTATATGGAAGAAACGAGCAACGCACATCTGATTTCGAGCGGAATGAGCTTGGACGAGCTGCGTGACACACGGGGGCTGGCATTCATTCTCAGTCGCATCTCGATCCGTATTTACCGTGTGCTTACGGTTGATGACGCGATTGACGTGGACACCTGGGTTTGTGAGAGCCGCGGACTCAGCTTTGTTCGTTGCTACCGTGTGCGGATTGGCGACGAGGTTGTTGCCGAGGCGTATTCGATCTGGGCGCTGCTTGATCTGAACGCGCACAAGCTTCTGCCCGTTTCCGCATTTCCCTACGATATTGAGCCCGAGCCGCCTCTCGACCCCGCGCTTTCGGCGCGCGTGCGCTATCCTGCGCTTGACTCGATGGAATATATTGCAGACCGCGCCATTGTTTATTCGGACGTGGACTACAATTGGCACATGAACAACACACATTATCCCAACATGCTCTGCGATTTCACTCCCGACATCTACCAAAAGCGCGTGACGGGTGTCACGCTTTCCTTCCTCCACGAGGCGACCTTTGGGCATACGCTCAAGGTCTATCGCCGCGAGCGCGAGGGTGGGGACGGCTATCTGTTCCGCATGCTGGACGGCGACGGAACGGTTTGTCTTGAGGCGCAGCTCACAACCGAGCCCGACGCGTCGGCTATTGAGTAAGCCGTTCTCAAAAACAAAAAACGCACCACGTGGTGCGATTTCAAGCAAAAAAGAGGGCAGAACGATATGAAAACCGAACTTAAAATTAAGAAATGGCAGTTGATCAAATGGCGCGGATGCGACGAGCTTGCAAGCCTTGCCGAAGCCGATTTTTTGTCGGTGGGGAAGGGGGCATTTCGCCGCCACCGCCGCCTTGAGGAGGCTGTTCTACCGCCCACGTGCACCGCGATCAAAACCGAGGCGTTCCGCGGCTGCCGCCGTTTGCTTTCTGTCCGACTTTCGGGCGAGGCGGCAACGGGAATTTCGGGGTCTGCCTTTGCCGACTGCACGCGACTGCGCGAGGTAACGCCCATGTCGATGGTTTCTGTGATCGGTGCGCGCGCCTTTTCGGGCTGCAGGATGCTGCAAAGCGGTGAGCTTGGACATGATCTGCGCAGGATCGGTGACGAGGCGTTTCGCGGTTGCGTTTCACTGACCTCGATCACGCTGCCATCCTCGCTCCGTTCAATCGGTCACGCGGCATTCCTGGATTGCACCGAGCTCGCGCGCGTGGAAATCGAGGAGGGCGTCTCGGCGCTTTCTCCCTCGCTTTTCCGTGGGTGTCTGTCGCTCGCTGAGATCGTTTTTGCACACACGCTGTGTGAAATTCCCGCAAGCGCCTTCCGCGATTGCTCGGCACTCGAGCTGCTTTCGCTCCCGTCCACAATCGAGCGCATCGGATCGCGCGCCTTTGACGGCTGCACGCGTCTTGCTCGGGTGGAGCTGGAAAACGGCACCGCTCGCATTGGTGCTTGGGCGTTTGCGAACACGCCGCGCCTGCGCGAGGTGGTCGTTCCGCGCTCGCTCAAGCGGCTGGGCTTTGGTGCCTTTGGGCTTGGCAAGCGTCCCGATGAGGAAAAGGTGGTTTTGCTCGTTGAAAACGAGTATATGCGCCGCCGCATGAAGCGTCTGCTCCTCCTTTGCGGATCTAGTGGATGCGCGCGCGTGGAGCTGGTCGGCAAAACCATCGAGGAGCGCAAGCGCGAACGCCACCGCGCCCAGCTCGAGCAAAAGCCCGCTCATCTGTTTGATGAGGAGGAAGGGTAAAGGTAAAGAGAATGCAGGGGGAGGGGGAAACTTCTTGAAAGAAGTTTCCCCCTCCCCCTGCACCCCCCCCCTTTTCAAGAACTTTCAAGAGGGGAATCCGGATGTCGAGCGAGAGTTTTATCGCTCAAGGCGTAGGTACTGCCGATAGGCGTCGCGACGTCAGGCACTTGTGCCCTGCGTCGGTAGCAACGGAACGTTGCGACGGAGCCTACTACCCTGCCGCCTTTCCTAAAAAAGCAACTTTTTTGTTGGAATGATGCGAAAACCTATTACAAACGGTTTTCTTGTTACGTTAATGAAGCCTATCTGAGAAGAACATCGCAACGTTCCGTTGCTGTGCGAACGCCGACGCGTCGGCTGTTCGGTTCCTCCCTCCCCCTGCACCCCCTCCCTTTCAAGAACTTTCAAGAGGGGGATCAAAGCGTCAAGGGGATGTCTATTGACTCAAGGTATAGGTATTTGCAATTTTTGATTCTGCCTCGGCTACGTCATTGCGTTTCTAAAACGCGTTTACGGTCTGCAAAATCAACGCCGCATCCATCTTTTGTTGGCGTGGACCACTGAAAGAAAGCCAAAGGGCGGGAAGCAAATGGAAGGTGAGAACGAATGCGGAAAAACGCTGACATAGTAGGGTAAGACCGACACGTAGCCGAAGACCATCACGCACATGAAAATAACCGACACGATATCAATGGTTGACTGCGAGATGAGGGGATTTTTGCGGCTGAACAAAAGCGCCAGCCTGAACATGCCGTAGATCATGCCGCACATGATGGGAGTGAGGATCAGGAGCGTGATCTTGTCGGGCATGTCGGAAAGAAAGACGAACAAGAGATAGGGAACTGCCGAGAGCAACGTGCAAATGAGGGTGACGGTCCTCGAGTGCTGCGCCAGAAATTCGATCAAGGTGCGGATTTTTGTTTTGGGGGCACGGCTTTCGGAAACGGCTTGGTAGAGCTCCTCGATGCTAACGCCGAGTGCCTTTGCCAGCGGGAGCATGAGCTCGGTGGAGGGGTAAGTCCCACCGTTTTCCCAGCGCGACACCGCCTTGTTGGTTACGCCGAGCATCTCGCCGAGCTGACTTTGCGAGAGACCCTTTTTCTCCCTTAACTGACAAATATAATTTCCAAAATGATAATTTCCCATGTGGAGCACCTCCGTGTTTTGTTGACTCCATTATAGCACTTTTGGCGCTTTTTTTCAACCCGTTCGTTCAAATTGCGCCGTCTACAAACGGTGGAACTTTCGTTTTTCATTCCGAATTGTTCCGCAAAAGGCAAAAAAACGGACACCTGCAAGCGTTTGGAATGCGCCTGCATGAGCGTCCGTTTTTTATTTCGTGCGTGCCCTTATTTCCGTCGGCTCTTTTCGAGGAGGAGCTGCTTGCAGCTCTCCCAGGAGCCCTCGGTAAAGGCGTTCTTATAGAGGCGGAGCCCCATGCCGTTTTGGAAGATCACAAAGGCAACGTTTTTCTTTTCCTTGATCTTTTTGATGCTTTCATAGCGAAAGGTGGTGGTGGAGCCCTGCTCGGTGAGCAGAATCGCATCGGCGTTGAATTCGGTGATGCGGAGCCATTCGTCGGTTCCGTAGAGCTTTACCATCATGCCGTAGCGGCGCATCCACGTGATATAGCGCGAGAAAAAGAGCTTAAAGACGGCAAGCAGGAGAAAGAGGACGGCGAGATACCAATTGAGCCAATCACCGCCGCGCAGCGAGAGAATCGCGATCATCGAAAGTCCCATGAGGCCAACGAATGCCCAAAGCACCGTCAGAACAACGTCTGCCGCACCTGCAACAACCCATTCGCGCGTCCAGGATTGCACCAGCTTTTTTGTGATCTTGTATTCGTTTTTCACGGTTCCAAATCTCCTTTGCTGTTTTTCGTATTTTCGATAGCATCATTATAGCACACGTTTTGCAGAATGTCAATAAAAAATGCCGTTTTGCCTTGCTGCCAAGGCGGCTTTTGCGCCGTTTTGCCATGGCGTCAGGGGGGATTTTTGCCTCGGCTGCGGTCAGATTTTCTCCCGAACGTATTGACAAAACAGGCATTTCGTGGTACACTAACTATGTATGGAATTCGACAAGCGGCATCAATTTGCCGCCTGTCGGAGTACCTTTTGAAAGGTCTGAAGCAATCGCACCGAGAGGGCTTGCCCCGTAGGTGCATACGATAAAAGGAGGCATTATGTTGGGCTGTTTTCGTAAAACTCTTCAAAAAATCTGTCTGCTCGCGCTGGCGCTGATTCTGACGCTGGGCTGCACCCTTCCGTCGGGCGGGGTGACCGTGCATGCTGCTGAGGTGCTCTCGGGAGCACATTCGCACGCGGCGTCCTCGATTGTTGCGCCCCCCTCGGGCGGACTTGGGGCACCCGTTGTCGCGCCGCAGATGGGCGGCACGGCGAAAATTCCCGTTTCGGTGATTATCTCAACCGGAAAACTCATCGGTAAAAACGCCTTTTTGGGCTATAAGCTTTTGCGCGGTGCAACCGCGGGCGGCGACTCGTGGAAGCGTGGCGGCAGCATTACCGACGTTGCAGCCGATGCGATCTCGGGCTTTACGGGCATTCGGGTCAGCAACGTGGACACCCGCGAGATGTACGTGGAAATTCAAAATCAGTTTCAGGAGGTGCACAAGGAGCTCGGTGACCTCGCCGCTTCGATCAAGGAGGTAAACGAGGCGATTGCCGATCTGAAGAGCGATCTGGAGCGGTATGCCGCCCAAATTACGCTCAACAACTTCCAGCGCGATTACGCCGTTACCTACGAGGCGCTCAACAAGGAGTATCTCGACCTTGCCGTCGTTCTGAAAAATCCGAGCGGCAACCATGAGGCTGCATATAAGGAGCTCTACGCCGCGGCGCTTGACCTGTATAACGTTGTCTATCCCTATCTCAGTGGCACGGGACTGTGGGGAGATGAGTCGATTCTCGACGTGATCTATCTCTACGCCACACACACCGAAAGCACCGAGGGGGCTGTGGAAAGCGCAAATGCCCTCGCGCAGGAGATCTATGGTGCATACGTTTTTGCGGAATACTGCAAAATGACCTGCGAGCTTTATCAGGCAAACTTCTGTCTGGAAAACGATCTCGACGAATATGCTTATGCAAGCGATAAAACCACTCCGCTTGAGCGCTACGGTGCAATGATGGCGGAGGCAAGCGTGCGTCAGGTTGAGATAAACAACCTGGTTTGCAGCTTCATCACCGAGGTCAATCTCGACAACGCCTATCTTTACAATCCGCAGGGCAGCAATCTCTACATCAACTATCCTGCCACCGTGATGCAGGCGTGCCAGGGGGATCACCTCTATTTCCACTCGATGCCCGAGCTTTTCGACGGTATTTTCAATCCCGACGGCTTCTCCTTCCGTGTGTCGGATTCCTCGCTGGCGAGCGTGACGCAGTCCGGCGTGGTGGAGGTGCTCGGCGCGAACGGCAGCTTCACGGTGAGCCTGTTCTACCGTGCGGCGGAGGGTGCGACCGAGGTTGAGCTCTACCGACTCACGGTCAATATCAAAACGCGTGCATTTTCGGGCGGCTTCGGAACGGCGGATGCACCCTATGTGATCTCCACGGCAGAGGATTTCAAAAACATCATTGAGAATTATGTCCGATACAAGGATCAGAGCCCTGTGTTCGCGCTCTACAACGATATCAATATGGGCGGCGTTGAGCTGGAGCCGTTGGATATGTACGAATTCACCGGAACGCTCAACGGAAACGGCTTTGCGGTCTACAATTTTCAAATGTCCGACGCATTTTTCAACGAGGCGCACCTTGGAATTTTCTCGGTGAACGGGGGAACAATTTGCGATCTTCGTATCGGAAAGAGCGGCTTTAGCGACCCCTCCTACAAAAAATCGGTTTATATCGGAATAAACGGTGACAGGACCCCCTGGGATACGGCAGACACTTATGTTGGAGTGCTTTGCGGAAAGAACAACGGAACGATCCGCAACTGTGTGATCGAAAACGTATTGGTGAGTCGCGAGCTGACCGAGCAGGATGATAACCGAACCAACTGCCTCAACGTGGGAGCGCTTGCCGGTATCAATTACGGAACAATTGAGCGCTGCACCGTTCGCAACACCGAGGTGTGCTCTGTTCTGAAGGCGTACGACAAGAGCGGTGATATCAACGTGGCTTGCGCGGGCGGTCTGCTCGGCGTGATGGCGGGAGGCTCGATTTCCGAGTCGATCGTGATTGACTGCACGCTCACTGCTACCGCACACGGCTCGGGCAGCAAGACCCTGTTTATCAAAAATAACGCAGAGGCGCACGCCATTGCAGGCGGTCTGTTTGGAAAGCTTTCAAACGGTACCATCAAGCGTTGCGTTGCCTTTAACACCACCGTCTCCACCAATGCAATTTGTGACAACGAGCATTGCTCCAAAACAACGAAAAACGGCGGTATCGCCGGCAGCGGCGAGGGCGGCAGCGGCTCGAATAACTATGCCGTGAATACAAGCGACACGATCTATGGATCGGGATATCCTTCCATCGGAGGAGCTTGGGCGAGAAACCCATCCCCCTATTTTGTGAAGGACTTTCCGTTTGATCAGGTAATCTATCTGGATGCCAACACGCGTCCGCAGATCAATTATCTCTCTGCCCTCACCCTGTCTTATGCAACCGTAAAAACGCAATATAAAAAGAACGAGGCGTTCAACCCCGTTGGTCTGTATGCTGTCACGGTGGATGCGCTCGGCAACCTCTCCACACAAACGGTACCCTTTGTTCGCGTTGACGCGAGCAGATTCGGTGCCTCGGGCGGCGAGATCAAGGTTTCGTCCTGGGGCGGTCTTGCCAATCGCTTTACCGCCACCCGCACCTGCGATCACACCTGGGGCAATGGGACGGTGACGGTGGAATCTACCCACACAACCAACGGCACCAAGGTGTACACCTGCTCGGAGTGCGGTCAGACGCAAACCGAAACGCTCGCCACGATCGCGCACACCTATGACAAACAGGTGAAAAACGCAACCTATCTGGTAAGTGAGGCAACCTGTCTCTCTCCCGCGCTCTACTATTTCAGCTGCTCCTGCGGTGCTGCGGGCAAGGAAACCTTTGCCGACACCGAGGCGGGGCTTGGGGCGCATGATCTGACACACTATCCCGCAGAGGCGGCGGACTGCACCAAGGACGTCACGGCGGAGCACTACGTTTGTAACACCTGCGATCGGATCTTCCGCGACGCCGAGGCAACCGATGAGGTTGCAGACCCCGACGATCTGATCGTGCACGGCTCGGGTCACGCCTATATCTCCAAGGATATTGCTCCCACCTGCACCGAAAACGGCTACACGCTCCATATCTGCAGCAAGTGCGGCAATCAGTACAGAGATAATTATCTCTTTGCCGACGGTCACGATGAGGTGGTCGATGCGGCTGTTGCTGCCACCTGCACGCAGAGCGGACTCACGGCGGGCAGACATTGCTCCACCTGCGGCGAGGTCCTCGTGGCACAGAACGTGATCCCTGCAAAGGGACACACCGAGGTGATCCAAGCGGGCAAGGCGGCAACCTGTACCGAGAAGGGACTCACCGAGGGGCGCTATTGCTCCACCTGCCAGACTGTGTTCGCAACGCAAACCGAAATTCCCGCAAAGGGACACACCTCGGTCACCGATCCCGCAAGAGCGGCAACCTGCACGGTGGTAGGCCTTACCGAGGGTAGCCATTGCTCGTCCTGCTCGCTGGTGTTCGTTGCGCAAACCGAGATTCCCGCCACGGGGCACACCGAGGCAAACGACGCGGCGGTGGAGCCCACCTGCACGCAAAACGGACTCACGGCAGGCAAGCATTGCGTGACCTGCGGTGCAGTTACGCAAAAGCAAAATCCGATCCCCGCGCTCGGACACGTGGAAACGGTCGACGCTGCCGTTCCCGCAACCTGCACACAGAGCGGACTTTCGCAGGGCAAGCATTGCACGGTTTGTCTCGCCGTCACGCTCGCGCAGACCACCGTGCCGGCAACGGGTCACACCGAGCTGATCTTCTCTGCGGTTGCTCCCACCTGCACACAGAGTGGACTGACCGAGGGCAGACGCTGCAACGTTTGCGGAATCACCACCCTGCAGCAAACCCCCGTTCCAGCAACGGGTCACGTTGAGATCGTTGATGCAGCAGTGGCGCCCACCTGCACCCAAACGGGTCTGACCGAGGGCAAGCACTGCGGCGTGTGCGCACAGGTGTTCGTGCCGCAGGTGACTCTGCCTGCAAAGGGACACGGCGAGCTTTCGGATTGGGCGGTTGCGATTGAGCCCAAGCCCGGCGTTGCGGGCGAGGAGCAGAGGTGCTGCAACGATTGCGGCGAGGTAATGGAGACCCGTCCGATCGACGCGTTGCCGATCGAAACCGAGACCTCCACGCAAACGGGAACGGGCGCAGACACGCCTGCCTCCGGCGGATGCTCGGGCATGCTCGGCGGCAATTCCGCGCTTGCAGTGATTTTCATGCTTCTTGGCGCGGCATTCGTCCTGCAACCGAAAAAACGAACCGAATAAGGCTTATCGAGGGGTTGAGCGATTGCGCTCAACCCCTTTTTTGAGGCTCTGCGGAGCGGGGCTTTCTCCGCAGACCAATTTTCATATATATAAGGAAAGAAAAAAATACGGAGAAGAATGAAAAAAATGAAAAAAGCTCTTGACATGGGGTTGCAAATGTGATATAATGTCTCTACCTCTGTTAAAGGGCTTTTTCTTTGTGCGCATTTTTTGCTTGCAGACAAGCCGAGGATCGCCAAAGCCGCCGCGCAATGCGCCACCCGAAAACGGGTTGCACGGTGCCTTTCAGAGGGAGGTACACGGATGCTCCTTTTGCCGGGAGCGTCAAAAAAATTTATATGGGAGGTGCCGCTAAATGGCTAATGACGCACGAGTCAAAATTACTCTCGCATGCACCGAGTGCAAGCAGAGAAACTATGACACAAAGAAAAACAAGAAAAATGACCCGGACAGACTGGAACTCATGAAGTACTGCAAGCATTGCCGCAAGCATACGCTTCATAAGGAAACCAAGTAATTTCCACGTCCCGACAAAAATTCAGAAAGGAAACAAAGTTCAATATGAAAACAGGAACCCTGTTGAAAAGATGGTCGTTGGCGATCGTTGCCATCGTTCTGTCGATTTGCCTCTTTGCATTTCCAGCTTTTGCCGAAGACACTACGGACGTGACCACGGGTGCTACCGAGACCACGGGTGCTACCGAGACTACGGGTGCTACCGAAACCACGGGCGCTACCGAGACCACGGGCGCTGACGAAACCACGGGCGAGGACGCAACCACAGGTGCGACCGAAACCACGGGTAGCACGACCACCGCGAAGAAGGGACTCACCGTTCCTCAGATCGTTGGTTTTTGCATTCTCGGCGCGCTGATCCTGATCGGTGCGGTTCTCTGCATCCGCTTCCATGAGAAGGTTGGCAAGTTCCTGCGCGTTTATAAGAGCGAGTGCAAGAAGATCGTGTGGCTTTCGTGGGATCAGACCAAGAAGAGCACGCTCGTTGTGCTGCTCGTTCTGCTCATCTGCGCAGTTGTGATCTGTCTGCTCGATTATGGACTGTCCAAAGGCATTATGGCATTCATTGATCTGTTTTGATTGAAGGCAGAGCATTATGAGTGATATCAATGAAATGAACGTTGGCCCGAGATGGTATGTGGCGCACACATATTCAGGCTACGAAAACAAAGTAAAAGCAAATCTGGAAAAAATCATTGAAAACCGAGGTCTCGGTCATCTGATTTTTGACGTACGCATTCCCGTTGAGATCGTAATTGAGAAAAACGGCGACACCGAAAAGGAAGTGGAGAACAAGCTGTTCCCCTGCTACGTGTACGTGAAAATGATTATGAACGAGGAAAGCTGGCACGCCGTGCGAAACATCACGGGTGTGACGGGCTTCGTTGGCCCCGGATCGCGTCCGACGCCTCTGTCCGACGCGGAGGTTGCTGCACTCGAGATCGAACAGGTGCAGCAGGTTAAGCTTTCGTTCAACGTTGGCGACAGCGTGACCGTGAGCGAAGGATTGTTTGAGGGGTACACGGGTACCGTTCAGGCGATTTCCGACGATCTCAAGAGCGTTACCGTTCTCATCAAGCGCGGTAACCGTGACATGCCCGTTGAGCTTGCAACCGAGCAGGTCAAGCTTCTGGCTGCACAAAACTGAAATTGCGGCGCGTGAGCCGCACGTGGGAGGAAGAAAAATTTTTTACTGAATTCTTCCGCAAAAAACCACATTTGGAGGAAAAATAATCATGGCAAAGAAAATTTTGGGTTACATTAAGCTCCAGTTGCCCGCAGGAAAGGCAACTCCCCAGCCCCCCGTTGGTCCTGCTCTGGGTCAGTACGGTGTTGCAATTCCCGTATTCACCAAGGAATTCAACGAGAGAACCAAGAACGACATCGGTCTGATCATCCCCGTTGTAATCACGGTTTATGCAGACCGCTCCTTCACCTTCATCACCAAGACTCCCCCCGCTCCCGTTCTGATCAAGAAGGCAGCAGGCATTGAGTCGGGCTCTGCAGCTCCCAACAAGACCAAGGTTGCAAAGCTGACCAAGGAGCAGGTTCAGAAGATTGCAGAGACCAAGATGCCCGACCTGAATGCGGCAAATCTGGAATCCGCAATGAGCATGATCGCCGGCACCGCTCGTTCCATGGGCGTTACCGTCGAGGAGTAAGGAGGGCACGAAAATGGCAAAAATGGGTAAGAAGTATACTGACAGCGCAAAGCTGATCGAAAAGTCCAAAATGTATGATCTCTCCGAGGCTATGGCACTCGTTTGCCAGACCTCGAAGGCAAAGTTTGATGAAACCATCGAGGTTCACGTTCGTCTGGGTGTTGACTCGCGTCACGCTGACCAGCAGGTCCGCGGTGCAGTCGTTCTCCCCAACGGCACCGGTAGAACCGTAAAGACCCTTGTTTTCGCAAAGGGTGACAACGTTCAGAAGGCACTCGACGCAGGCGCAGACTACGCAGGCGGTGCAGAGTACGCTGAGAAGATCCAGAAGGAAAACTGGTTCGATTTCGACGTTGTAATCGCAACCCCCGATATGATGTCCGTGATCGGTCGTCTCGGTAAGGTTCTCGGTCCCAAGGGCCTCATGCCTTCTCCCAAGGCAGGCACCGTAACTCCCGACGTTGTTCGTGCAGTTACCGAGGCTAAGGCTGGTAAGATCGAGTACCGTCTCGACAAGACCAACATCATCCACTGCCCCATCGGCAAGGCATCCTTTGGTGCTGAAAAGCTCCAGGAGAACTTCAACGTTCTGCTCGGCGCAATCATCAAGGCAAAGCCCGCTGCTGCAAAGGGTCAGTATATCAAGAGCTGCGTTCTGGCGTCCACGATGGGCCCCGGCGTAAAGGTAAACCAGGCAAAGCTTGGCTAATCGGCTCCGAAAACAAAACAAAGAACAGGCGACTCCCTTGCGGAGTCGCCCGTTTTTGTTTTCGTTTTTTTGCGGGGGAGGGAGGAACTTCTTGAGCAAAAGCTCCGTTAGCGTAAAATGATTGTGTTTTCTTGTTTGTGGGGAAAACTTCTCGAGAGAAGTTTTCCCCACACCCCTTTCAAGAGCTTT
>CAJKPX010000071.1 GCA_905201895.1 uncultured Eubacteriales bacterium
GAGCGGGACTTTTTCAAAAGTCCCGCTCCCTCCCCCTGCGTATTTTTCCCTGCCTCTTACCGTCTTTTTTCCTGCGAGGGATTGATACCGAATTGGGCACGGTAGTTGCGCAGGAAGGTGGGGTAGCTACGGTAGCCGAAACGCTCGCAGACCTCGGTCACCGAGGCGCCGTTGCGCAGCATTTCGCGTGCGGCGTAGGTCTTTTTGATGGTAACGTAGTGCATTAGTCCCGTGTTCATGGTCTCGGAAAAGATGTGCGAGAGGTGAGTCCCGGAGACAAAAAGGGCATCGGCGATATGCGAGACCGAGAGTGGCTCGTCGAGGTGCGTGTTGATATATTCAATCGCATTTTTTATAAGTGGAGGAACGTTTCGTCCCTCCACCTCCTCGCCGCGTGCAAGGATCACGCTCACGAGGATTTCGGTTATGCATGCCTTGAGCAGGGTCTCCAACGCCTCGCCCGCGTAGGTTTCGGTGTAGGTTGTCATTTTTTGAAAGAGCGCACGCACGCGATCGTCGGTAACGCGATAGAAGCTCTGTCCGCGCTCGATCACCTGGGGGAGCAGGCGCGAGGAAAAATTGATCACGCAGCGCTCGTATGCTTCGGTTGGGGTCTGCTCCAGCACGTGGTATTTTCCGGGTGGGATGAGAAAAAGCGCGTTTGGCTCGCAGGAATATTCGGCATCCTCGATGAGAAAGCGCCCGTGTCCGCGGTAAACGAAGAGCACCTCGTAGGACGTGTGCACGTGGGTGACGAAATCAATTTTTTCGGGAGCGGGGGTGTAGCTGTGAGAATAGGTCAGAGATTCGGTTTTGAAATTCATGAGTGTCCTCCGTGCGCGTTTTGCAGGCTGTTCATCCTGTCGGCATTCTCCGATCGGGCGTTCCTTTGTTCCTATATTATTATAGCGCAGTTCAACACAAAATGCAAGATATTTTCGCATTTTTTGATATTGTATTTGATTTCGTGTTGTTGTATAATAGGATTGTAAGAAAGACACGAGAGAGGATATTCCCAAAAGGAGGAAATTTCAGATGAAACCGATCATTGGTGCCCAGCTCTTTACCGTGCGGGCAAATACCAAAACCGAGGCGGACATTGCCGAAACCCTGCGCCGCGTGCGCGAAATGGGTTATCATAACGTGCAGATCTCTGCCTTCGGACCCTACCGCACCGAATTTCTGCGCGAGGAGCTGAACAAGAACGGGCTGACCGTTTGTGCCACGCACACGCCCTACGAGCGCATCATCGACGAAACCGATGCCGTGATCGCCGAGCACCTCGAGCTTGGCATTCCCTACGTGGGACTCGGCATGCGCAAGTTTGCAACCGAGGAGGACGTGCACGTTTTTTTGCGCGAGATTCTGCCTGCCTCCGAGAAGATTCGTGCAAGCGGTCTGCGCTTTGTTTACCACAACCATCACCACGAGTTTGCACCGCTTGACACGGGACGCACCCCGATGGAGATCATTCTGGAAAACACCACACCCGAGCAGTTTGGGCTTTTGGTCGACGTGCATTGGCTGGTTGCCGCAGGCGTTTCGCCCACGTCGTTTATGCGCCGTCATGCCGACCGCATCAACGTGATCCATCTCAAGGACTTCGCGCTGGACCCCGAGCGCAACCGCATTTTCGCAGCGGTTGGAGAGGGCAACATGGACTTTGAGGAGATTTTGGCGGTTGCATGCGAGATCGGTGTGGAATACGCCGCCGTTGAGCAGGACAACTGCTACGGTGAGGACCCCTTTGCATGCCTTGCGCGCAGTCTTGCTTACCTGCGCGGACTCGGCTATGAGCTTTGAGAGGAGAAAAACATGGAAATCAAGCTTTGCGCATTTGCCGATGAGGCGTCCCCTCTGCTCTCCGAGCAGATTGCGGCGCTCAACCGACACAACATCCCCTATCTGGAGATTCGCGGCGTAAACGGCAAGAATATCAGCAAATGTACCCCCGAGGATGCCATGGAATGGAAGCGCGAGCTCGATGCAGGCGGCATTCGCGTTTGGTCGATCGGCTCGCCCATCGGCAAGGTTGCGATCGGTTTGCCCTTTGAGGAGCATCTGGCGCTTGCCGAAAATCTGTTCCGCATTGCAAACGTGCTCGAATGTGACAAGGTTCGCATGTTCTCGTTCTACGAGGTTGAGGCGTCGGATGAGGAGAAGGTCTGGGCAAATCTTGCGGCGCTCTGCGAGCTTGCCGCACGTTACGGAATCACGCTCTACCACGAAAACGAAAAGGGCATCTGGGGCGACGTTGCCGCGCGCTGCGTGTCGATCCTCGATCACGTGCCCGCGCTCTGCTCGGTCTTTGACCCTGCAAACTACGTGCAGTGCGGTCAGGACATCCCCGAGGCGCTCGCGCTCCTGCGCGATCGCACGGGCTACTATCACATCAAGGACGCCATGGCACAGGACGGCTCGGTTGTTCCCGCAGGCATGGGCGACGGGTGCCTTGAGCAGATGCTCGCAGGCATTTCCAAGGACACCGTGCTCACGCTCGAGCCACACCTGAAGGTCTTTGACGGCTACGGCGGAATTGACCACACCGAGCTGAAAAACAAATTTGTATACAAAACCTCGGAGGAGTCCTTCGCGGCGGCGGTGGACGCACTCAAGGCACTGCTGAAAAAATTGAATTATAAAGAGGAGAATCGGACATGGAAAAAGTAAGATACGGTATCATCGGTATTGGTAACATGGGTATCGGCCACCTCAAGAGCTTTTGGAGCGGCAAGATCGAGAACGGCGTTTGCACCGCAATCGCAGACCTCAATCCCGAAAAGCTCCGCGTGGCGCTCGAGAAGTTCCCCGGCGACTATGAGGTCTTTTCGGCAGGTGCGGACCTGATCGACAAGGCAAACGTGGATGCCGTGATCGTTGCGGTTCCGCACTACGATCACCCCGCACTTTCGATCCGTGCCCTGAAGCGCGGTCTGCACGTGGTTTGCGAAAAGCCCGCGGGCGTTTACACCAAGCAGGTCAAGGAAATGAACGCGGTTGCGGCAGAGAGCAAAACGCTCTTTACCATGATGTATAACCAGCGCACCAATCCGCTCTACATCAAGATGCGCGAAATTCTTGCATCGGGCGAGTTCGGTGAGATTCGCCGCGTTAACTGGATCATCACCAACTGGTTCCGCACGCAGTTCTATTACGATTCGGGCTCCTGGCGCGCAACCTGGAGAGGCGAGGGCGGCGGCGTACTGCTCAACCAGTGCCCTCACCAGCTCGACCTCTTGCAGTGGATCTGCGGCATGATGCCCACCAAGATTCGTGCGTTCTGCCATTTCGGCAAGTGGCACAAGATCGAAACCGAGGACGACGTAACCGCCTATATGGAATTCCCCAACGGTGCAACCGGCTCGTTTGTCACCACCACGGCGGATGCCCCCGGCACCAATCGCCTGGAGATCACCACCTCGCGCGGACGCATGATTTGTGAGAAGGATAAGCTCACGGTCTCGCGCTTCACCGAGGGAGACCTGCAGGAATTCCTGCTCAACTCCCCCGATGCATTTGTCAAGCCAAAGGCGGAGGACGAGGTGTTTGAGCAGTGCCCCGAGCGCAACACCCAGCACGTGGGAATTCTCAACAACTTCTCGAACGCAATTCTCGGCACGGAGCCGCTTTACGTGGACGGTCAGGAGGGCATCAAGTGCGTGCAGCTGATGAACGCCATGCTGCTCTCGAGCTTCAAGGATAAGACCGTAACGCTTCCGATTGACGACGACGAATATTTTGAGGAGCTGCAGAAGCGCATCGCAACCTCTCGCATCAAGGAGGGCGGCGACAAGCTCATCGACAATTCCTCCTCGTTCGGCGGAACGAAATAAGCATGCAAAACGGGGTGAGTCAAATGCAGCTGCATTTGAAGCTCACCCCGCTGCCCTTGCCAAACGATGAAAGCGCAGATTTCGAGCTTCAAGAGTCCATCGTCGACAAATTGAGCAGGGGCTGCGCAAGCAGCGCAGCCCCTGAATTTCCATGTTTCAAAACGGTGCTTTATTTCGACACCTCGCGCGATTTTGCCGCAGCGAGCATCTGCTCAAGTCCGTCAAGCTCCTCCTCGGTCAACTCTCCGTCGGAGATCAGACCGCCCAGAAGCGAAGCGGGCGAGGCGTTGAGGCTGCGCATCAGGCGCTTGGTTTGCAACGCGAAAAACTCCTCCTTGGTGTAGGCGGGCGTGCAATAGTGAAAGCGCTTTTGGCAGATCACCTGAACGGCGCCCTTATCCTGCAGACGCGTGAGGAGCGTTTTGAGCGTGGAGATGCTCCACGGATGCGTTGCCTCCATGCGCTGGAGCAGCTTTGCGGGGCGCGTGGGCTCCTCGCAATCCCAGAGAGCCAACAGCACTTCAAATTCTGCTTGGGAAATCTTCATGTTTGATCACCTTCCTTACGGCTTTTGACCGTGATGATTTCTTTGGATTTTATCTTCCCATATATTATACCATTCATGTGGTGGAGTTGTCAATAGTTCGTGCAAAAAAATGCCTTTTTTTGCACTTCAGAAGTACTTTTTGTTCAAAAAAAGACCTTTTGGTGGGGGTGGCGCTCCACTAGCCCCTTTTTTTGCTGATGCATGCCGCGCCGATCAGCAAAAGTCCCATGAGCAGACTGCCCGTTGAGGAGATGCACCCGAGCGAGACGGCAACGTTTCCGCTTGATCCGCCGGGCTTGGTTGCGGGCTCCTTTGTTTCGGTGCGCTGCGTGCTCTCGGAGTTGTCGGGAGCTGCGGTGGTCTCGTCGCTACTACTGCCGCCAACCGTTTCCTCTCCCGTGGAGTCATCGGTGGTTTCATCGGCAGCGGAGCTCGTGGTCTCGTCGGTCGCGGGAGGCGTGGTCTCGCCGGTCGCGGGAGGCGTGGTCTCCTCGGTGACGGGAGGCGTAGTTTCCTCGGTGACGGGAGGCGTTGTTTCCTCGGTGACGGGAGGCGTTGTTTCCTCGGTCGCGGGAGGCACAGAATCGAAATTGCCCGTGAGGGTGAGCCGGACCTCCTTGCCCATCGTGGAATAGGAGTAGGAATACGAGCCTGCACCGCCGCCGAGCGCGGTATAGAGTGCGCTGATATTCTGCTTCAGCCAGGTCTTCAAATCGCTGCCGAGGTACTCAAATTTTGCCGTGCGCGTGCCCGTGTCGGTAACGGCACCGAAAAACTGCGCCGCCTGTTCGGGCGTGCAGGCATCGGTCAGACTTGCCTCGTGGCGATCGAAATAGCTTTTGTCATTGTGCGAGCAGGAGGGAACGGTAAAAATTGCCGTATTGACCGTATGGTCAACCAAAATCTCGGCGAGCGAGACCTGGAAATAGGCGTGGTAGAGATGCGCGCCCTGATCGTCCCAGGTCACGTCGGTCCAAACGCAGGTTTCTCCATCCAACCACACAAGATTCCATGCATGCGGGATCGACTCACCCGAGGTGGGGTCAATGCTGCTGCCCGAAACGCGCCAGGAGGCAATGCCTGCCTCGTGGAGCAGGAGCTGATATGCCGAGGCGTAGCCCGCGCAAACTGCCTTGCCCGACACAAGCGCGCCGTATGCCGTTTGATGCTCACCGACCTGCAGGTATTCCACCCGTGCGGCAAGCGCATCGTGCAGATAGAGCGCCTTGTCCCAATTGTTGCCCGATGGCATCGCGGAGAGGATCGTCTCCAGCGCGGCATCCATCGCCTCGCGCGCCTCGGTGAGCGCTGCTCCCGTGAAGGAGTAGTTGGGGAGAATTCGCACAACGGTGCTGCCCGTGTAGGAATAACGGTAGGAGTTTTTCATCCAGAAGCACTCGGGATAGTCACTCAAAAAGAGCGCGACGGCAGCAGAAACCTCCTCCAGCGTTGCACCGCGTGCAGGATCGAGGTCGATCGACTCCGCAGGCGTTTTGCAATTGACGCCCGCCTCGAGCTGCTCGTAAACGTATCGGATATTGCCCGTTGCGGTGGTATAGCCGTAGCGCATGGGCTCGGCGGTTTCCTCGGGCTCAACTGCCAATGCGGGAATTGCCGCCGTTAGCAGGAGCGCGCAAAGGAGCAGACCTGCAAGCAGACGCGATATCGCCTGCGTGCGTGTTTTTTGATCCATATGAAAGCCTCCCTTCGGATTCTGCGTTCAGTATAGCATATTTTCCGAAAAAAAACAAGGGGGAGAAGCCGACAAATGATCTCTGACGGCGGATTTTTTCATATCCTTTTGTAAAGGGCTGAAAAAAGAGTTGTAATCAACGCATAATTATGCTATAATTAAAGAAGAATATGCCCCCCATTGCGCGATCGGTTTGCGTGGGGCGGCACCGAAAAAGCCGATTGATTCAAACAAATGGAGGATCACCAATGCCCAAGTTTTTAACCGATGATTTTCTGCTCAGCACAGAAACCGCGCAGCGGCTCTATTTCGAGCACGCCGCCGATCTGCCCATCATCGACTACCATTGCCACGTCAGTCCGCGTGAGATCTGGGAGGACAAGCGCTTCTCCAATATCACCGAGGTCTGGCTTGGCGGCGACCATTACAAATGGCGCCTGATGCGCTCGAACGGCGTGGACGAGCGCTATATCACGGGAGACGCTCCCGCTTATGAAAAATTCTGCAAATTCGCCGAGATGCTGCCACGTGCGATCGGAAATCCGATGTATCATTGGTGCCATCTGGAGCTGAAGAAATATTTTGGCTACGAGGGTGTCCTCAACGCCGACACGGCACGCGAGGTCTGGGAGCTTTGCGAGGCGAAGCTGCGCGAGGAAAATATGAGCGTGCGCGGCATCATCAAGCAGAGCAACGTGGCATTCATCGGCACCACCGACGATCCCATCGACTCGCTCGAATATCACAAGCTGCTCAAGAATGACCCCACCATGAGCGCAACTGTTGCCCCCTCCTTCCGCCCCGACAAGGCACTCAATATCGACAAGGCAGGCTGGTGCGATTATATCGGAAAGCTCTCCGAGGTCGCGGGGATTGAGATCGTCGATCTCGCTTCGCTTCGCCGCGCACTTGGAGCTCGCATCGAGCATTTCGCGGCACACGGATGCCGCGCGAGCGACCACGGGCTGGATTTTATGGTCTACGCCGAGGCGAGCGAGGCAGAGATCAACGCCGTGATTGCGAGAGGACTTGCGGGTGAGACCGTCTCCTCGGAGGAGGCAGAGCCGCTCAAAACCGCGCTCCTTGCCTTCTGCGCGAGTGAATATCAAAAGCGCGGCTGGGTGATGCAGCTGCACTACAACTGCCTGCGCAATCCCAATTCGCTTGCATTCTCCACCCTGGGTCCCGACACGGGCTTCGACTGCATCGGTCCGCACAACGGCGCACGCAAGCTCGCGGCTCTGCTCGATCGCCTCAACCGCGAGGGCATTCTGCCGCGCACCGTGCTTTACAGCCTTGATGCCTCCGACAATGCTTTTCTCGATAGCCTCATCGGCTCCTTCCAGGGACCCGAGACGGCGGGCAAGCTGCAGCACGGCAGCGCATGGTGGTTCAACGATCACAAGCAGGGCATGCGCGACCAGCTCATCAGCCTTGCAAATCTGAGTCTGCTCGGGAACTTCATCGGCATGCTCACCGATTCGCGCAGCTTCCTGTCCTACACGCGCCACGAATATTTCCGTCGCATCCTCTGTGCTCTGATTGGAGAATGGGTGGAGAACGGGGAATATCCCAACGATCCTGCGGCGCTCGGAGCCATCGTGCGCGGCGTTTGCTACGAGAACGCGAGCCGCTATTTTCAACTGAACTGAGGAGGTGCTTTTATGCCAATGCACATGACATTCCGCTGGTATGGCGAGGGAAACGATCGGATCAAGCTGTCCGACATCAAGCAGATTCCGGGCGTGGACGGCATCGTTTGGGCGTTGCATCACAAAATGCCGGGTGAGGTCTGGGAGGTCGAGGAGATCGCCGAGGTCAAGCGTCAGCTCGACGAATACGGCTTCCACATGGACGTGGTAGAGTCGGTCAACGTGCACGACGATATCAAGATCGGACTCCCCACCAGAGACGGTTACATTGAGAACTACAAGCAGACCATCCGCAATCTTTCGCGCTTTGGCGTGAAGGTGATCTGCTACAACTTCATGCCGATCTTCGATTGGACGCGCAGCAATCTCTTTCATCCCGTTGGCGACGGTTCGACCGCGCTGTTTTACGAGAAAAACATGATCCAGGACGATTACAACGCCATGGCGCGCTACATTCTGGATTTCACCGAGAAATATAACATGTCCTTTCCGGGCTGGGAGCCCGAGCGCATGGCAAAGCTCGACGAGCTCTTCCGTGCCTACGAGGGCGTGGATCACGAAAAGCTCTGGGCAAACCTCAAATATTTCCTGGAGGCGATCATGCCCACCTGCCGCGAGTGCGACGTCAAGATGGCGATCCACATGGACGATCCGCCATGGGATATCTTCGGGCTGCCCCGCCTGCTGATCAACGAGGAGAACATCAACCGCTTCTTGCGCATGGTTGACGATGAATACAACTGCCTCACGCTCTGCTCGGGCAGTCTCGGTGCCGATCCGAGCAACAACGTTGCCGACATCGTGCGCCGTCATTGTGACCGCATCGCCTTTGCGCACATCCGCAACGTCAAGCATTTTGAAAACGGCGATTTCTCCGAGGCAAGCCACCGCGACTGCGACGGTGACACGGGTATCCTCGACATTCTCAAGGCATACCACGATTGCGGTTTTGATGGCTATATCCGCCCCGACCACGGCAGACATCTGTGGGACGAGGGCCCCGGAAACGTGCGTCCCGGCTACGGTCTCTACGATCGCGCGCTCGGCATCATGTATATGCTCGGCGTTTGGGACATGCTCGACAAGCTTTCTGCAAAAAAATGAGTTTATAACGAACAGGAGTCAGATCACTATGAAAAATCTTCCGATCAATATTGATTACAGTGGCAAGGTCGTTGTGATAACCGGCGCAGGCGGACTGATTTGCGGCGCGATGGCGCGTGCATTTGCGCAATCGGGTGCAAAGGTTGCGGCGCTGGATCTGAACGAGGAGGCTGTGAAGAAGCTTGCCGACGAGCTGACCGCCGAGGGCTATATCTGCAAGGGCTACAAGGCAAACGTGCTCGAGAGCGAGGCGCTCGAGGAGGTGCACCGCGCGGTGCAGGCCGACCTCGGACCCTGCGACGTGCTTGTGAACGGCGCGGGCGGCAACAACCCCAGAGCCACCACCGACAACGAATATCAGCACGAGGCAAAGGAGGGGAGCAAAACCTTCTTCGACCTCGATTCCGCGGGCGTGGACTTCGTGTTCAAGCTCAATTTCCAGGGTACGCTGCTTCCCACGCAGGTCTTTGCAAAGGACCTCGTTGCCAAGGGCGGCGGCTGCATCCTCAACATTTCCTCGATGAATTCCTACACGCCTCTGACCAAAATTCCCGCGTATTCCGCGGCAAAGGCAGGCATTTCCAACTTCACGCAATGGCTTGCCACCCACTTTGCGGGCACGGGCATCCGTTGCAACGCCATTGCCCCCGGCTTTTTGGTCTCGGCGCAAAACCGCTCGCTCCTCTTTGCCGAGGACGGCACGCCCACGCCTCGAAGCGCCAAGATTTTGAGCGGCACGCCGATGCACCGCTTCGTTGACGCCGACGAGCTGCTCGGTGCCACGCTCTTCCTCTGCGACGAGCGCTCGGCATCTGCGATCACAGGCGTGGTTCTGCCCATCGACTGCGGCTTCGCAGCGTATTCGGGCGTTTGATCTGATTTTTTACACAGAATACTGAAATTGAAACAGACAAAAAGGAGCAAAATCATGGAAAAGTTTATCCCCGTTGTGGTGATCAAGGAGCTGGCAGAGACCGATAAAATTCTCACCGCGCTGAAAAAAAGCGGCATCAACTGTGCCGAGATCACCTTCCGCACTGCGTGTGCGGCAGAAGCGATCGCTTATGCGGCAAAGAATTACCCCGACATGGAGATCGGTGCCGGAACGGTTATCAACGCCGCGCAATGTGAGGCGGCACTTGCCGCAGGCGCGACCTTTATCGTGTCGCCCGGACTTTCCCCGGCGGTTGCCGAGATCTGCAACGCGCGTAACGTACCCTACTATCCCGGTTGTGTGACCCCCACCGAGATCATGGCGGCGCTCGAGCTTGGCATCACCACCGTCAAGTTCTTCCCCGCGAATATCTATGGAGGCCTCAAGGCGCTCAAAGCGCTCTCCGCGCCCTTCCCGCAGGTTAAGTTCATTCCCACGGGCGGTGTGGACCGCTCCAACATCGACGAATTTCTGGCGTTCGACAAGATCGCTGCCATCGGCGGCCGCTTCTTCGTCAAGGAGGCGCTTGAGAAAATGGAGGCAGAAAACGCATGAAAAGGATCGTTACGTTTGGTGAATTGATGCTTCGTCTGGCGCCCAACGGCTACTACCGTTTCTTCCAGAACGATCAGATGCAGGCAACCTTTGGCGGCGGCGAGGCAAACGTTGCCGTGTCGCTTGCAAACTTTGGTATGAACAGCGCCTACGTCACCAAGCTCCCGAAGCACGCCATTGGACAGGCGGCTGTGGATTCGCTGCGCTATTTTGGCGTTGACACCTCGGGCGTGGTGCGCGGCGGTGACCGTGTGGGTATTTATTTTCTGGAAAAGGGGGCGTCGCAGAGAGGCTCGGTTTGCATCTATGACCGCGCGCATTCGGCAATCGCCGAAGCATCGCCCGCCGACTTTGATTGGGACGCGATCTTTGAGGGTGCCGATTGGTTCCACTTCACGGGCATCACGCCCGCGCTTGGCGGTGAGCTCGTGCAGATCTGCAAGGATGCCTGCCGTGCGGCAAAGGCACGCGGTGTGAAGATTTCCTGCGACCTCAACTATCGCGGCAAGCTGTGGACGCGTGAAGCGGCACGCGCTGCGATGACCGAGCTTTGCGAGTACGTTGACGTTTGCATCTCCAACGAGGAGGACGCAAAGGACGTATTCGGCATCGAGGCAGAGGGCACCGACATCTATGGCGGCAAGCTCAACCACGAGGGCTACAAGTCGGTTGCAAGGCAGCTGGCAGACAAGTTCGGCTTTGAAAAGGTTGCCATCACGCTGCGCACCTCGATTTCGGCAAGCGACAACGATTGGGCAGGCATGCTCTACGACGGCGAGAACTACTGCTTCTCCAAGTCCTATCACCTGCATATCGTGGATCGTGTTGGCGGCGGCGACTCCTTTGGTGCGGGTCTGATCTACGCCATCCTGTCGGGCAAGACCACCCAGCAGGCGATCGAGTTTGCCGTTGCGGCATCCGCGCTCAAGCACTCGGTTGAGGGCGACTACAACCGCGTCAGCGTCTCCGAGGTCGAAAAGCTCGCCGGCGGCGACGGCTCCGGTAGAGTCCAGCGATAAGGGATAATTATTGTAATTATATTTTTTGTGGGGAAAACTTCTTAAAAGAAGTTTTCCCCA
>CAJKPX010000072.1 GCA_905201895.1 uncultured Eubacteriales bacterium
GCAATGCTCGCAAAGCGACATTGCCATGGAGCGCAGCGGAATGTGATCCTCTGACTGTCCGTTATGAAGCGTTATAATCGTGCAACACATTTATCATCCAATGTTATAGATCGGTCGGCATTATGCAATCAAAACCACATGATTTCACGATTGTTTTTTATAACGGACAGTCGGGGACGCCTGTCCCTACAAGGAGAAATGTAATTGGCATAGAATATCGCGCATGCCATAATGCGTGCAATATTTTCGGGAGCGCAGGCTGGGTATTGGTTGGTACCATCGCAACGTTCCGTTGCTATCGGCCGGGGGCACAAGTGCTTGACGTCGCCACGCATACGGCAGTACCTGTACCTTGAGTCAAAAGGCATCCCCTTGGCGCCTTGATCCCCCTTCCGGAAAGGTTTTGAAGTGAGGGTGGGGGTGCAGGGGGAGGGGGCGAAACTTTTGCAAAAAGTTTCGCCCCCTCCCCCTGCGAACCTCTCTCAATACGGCATTTTTTGTGTTTTACGCAAGAAAAAAGCGGCGATACTATTGCCAAACGCGCGTTTTTGTGATATAATCATCATGGTATACTATAATCATACTATAATTTGGTAGAAAATATATTTGAGAAAGGGCTTTTTCCATGTCGCATTTGAGTAAATTCAAGGCAGCAATGCTCGATCGCGGTGCAGATGCCGCCATCATTTCCAACAAGATTCATCAAAGATATCTCTCCGATTTCGATTTTGATGACGGTTTGGTTCTCGTCACGCGCGAGAAATCCTACCTGATCACCGATTTCCGCTACACCGAAGCGGCAAAGGCACAAACCACGCCCGAGATGACCGTGCTCGTTCCCGAGGTGCGTCAGCTCGTTTGCGTGGCGGGGCTGCTTGCCGAGAACGGCTGCAAAACCGTGCTCTGCGAGGAGGAGGAGGTTTCTCTCGACACCTATGACCGCTACAAAAAAGCACTCTCCGACTTCACCCTTGAGAGCGGAGCATCGGCGCTTCTGACCGAGCTGCGCGTTTGCAAGGACGAGCGCGAGCTTGAGACCATTGCGCGCGCGCAGGAGATCACCGACGCGGCGTTTGCGCATATCCTCGGTCAGCTCCATCCCGAAATGACCGAGATCGACGTGGCGCTCGAGCTCGAATTCTTCATGCGTCGCAACGGCGCCGAGTCGATCGCATTTGACACCATCGCGGTGTCGGGCTCGGCTTCCTCTCTGCCCCACGGTGTTCCGCGCCGCTGCAAGCTGGAGCGCGGCTTCCTCACCATGGACTTCGGCGCTCGCGTGGACGGCTACTGCTCGGATATGACCCGCACGGTTGTGCTCGGACGCGCCGACGACGAGATCAAAAAGGTCTACAACACCGTGCTCACCGCGCAGCGTGCCGCGCTTGACGCCGCCGCCGAGGGTGTGCTCTGCCGCGACCTCGACAAGATCGCGCGCGACATCATCGACAACGCGGGCTATGCGGGCTGCTTCGGTCACTCGCTCGGTCACGGCGTTGGCATGTATATCCACGAGAGCCCCCGTCTCTCCTCCTTTGCGGGCAACGAAACGCCGCTCTCGCGCGGTCACGTGGTCACCTTCGAGCCCGGCATCTATCTGGAGGGTAAGTACGGCTGCCGCATCGAGGATATGGCGTGCGTGCGCCCCGACGGAAGCTTTTATAACTTCACCAAGAGCCCCAAGGAGCTCATTGAGCTGTTCTGATCTCCCCCGATTGATCCCCTCTGATCCTCAATCTGTTTGACGGAAAGGAACCCCGATATGAATTTTCTTCTCACCGCAGCCGAATCCACCGAGCCCATCGAGCCGATCAAGCGGCTCTGGAACCTGTGCGACTGGCTGATCGTGCGCTATGCGCTCCCCGAGCAGACCGCCGCGATCCTCACGCTCGTGGCAGGATTGCTCTGTATCCTGCTCCCCTACCTGATCGGCAGCATCAACCCTGCCATTCTCATCTCGAAAATCTTTTACCGCGACGACGTCCGCACCCACGGAAGCGGCAACGCGGGCACTACGAATATGCTCCGCACCTACGGCAAAAAGGCAGCCGTTGCCACCATCCTCCTCGATTTTGGCAAGGCGATCGTTGCCACCCTGCTCGGTCGACTCCTCTGGGGCGAATTCGGGCAGGCGATCGCGGGCTTTTTCGTGGGCTTCGGTCACATGTTCCCGATCTACTACCGCTTCCGCGGCGGCAAGGGCGTTGCCTGCTTTGCAATGGTCGCACTCGTGATCAGTCCGCTCACCTTCCTCGGCATTCTCTTCACCTTCGTGGTGGTGCTCATCGGCACGCGCTTCGTCTCGCTCGCATCGGTGATGGCGGCGCTCATGTTCCCGATGTTCATGCATGCGTTTGCCTTCGATAAGGCGCTCGCGGTCGCAATGGCTGTGATGGCATCCGTGTTCGTGGTGTCGTTGCATATCCCCAACCTGCGCCGCATCTGGGCGCACGAGGAGCCCAAATTCGACTTCTCCAAGCTCAAGATCCGCAAAAAGAAGCCTGCCGACGCCGAGGAGCCGCTCCCCGTTGCCGAGCCTGATGACGCAGCGGACACAAAAAACGGCAACGACTCGGAGCACTGATCCGACCGCGCAACAATCCCACCGAAAGGAACACCCCCGCAGCCCTGCGAGGGAGCAAACAGTATGGAAACACGAAACACACCCGTTTGCCGCATGGGAGATTTGATCGCTCTGGCGGCGTGCGGGAAGCGACTCAAAAAAGCGGTGTTCTCCAAGCCGCACGATGCGGGAGTTGTCCGCGCCGTGCTCACCCTGCGAACGGTTGGCGGTCGCCCCGTGGCGCAGCTGGAGACCTTTACCGCCGATGACAAGGCTCTGCATGAAAATATCCCAACCGACAACGCCGCTCGCTTCTCATCTCTCGCCGAGTCCTTCGGGCAGGTCAACCTGCTCACCACGGCGGGCGATTGCGAGCTCCGCATCTCCAAATCGGGCAAGGCAACCCTTCTCGGCGGCGACAAGCTCGCACGCGCCCTCACCGATACCGATGCCCCCACACTGTCGGTGGGCGACAACAACCGAAAAAAGCAATACATTCTGCGCGGCGACGAGCCCTTTCTGCGGCTACTCGGCGTTTCGGACGGGAGCGGCCGCGTGCATGACAAGAGGCAGTCAAAATTCCGTCAGATCAACCGCTTTCTCGAGCTGACGCGCGATTGCCTGTCGCATCTGCCCGCCGAGGGCGAGCTCCGCATCTGCGATCTCTGCTGCGGCAAGAGCTATCTCTCCTTTGCGGTCTACCATTACTTCTCAAAGGTCTTGGGTCGCCGCGTGCGCATGACGGGCGTCGATCTCAAGCCCGACGTGGTTGCCCATTGCAACAAGGTTGCCGCCGAGCTCGGCTTTGACGGTCTCGAATTTCTCTGCGGCGACGTGGGGGCATACGATGCGGGCGAGCACGTGCATCTGGTGATCTCGCTCCACGCCTGCGACACCGCAACCGATCTGGTGCTCGAGCGCGCAATGCATTGGGGAGCGGACGTCATTCTCTCCACCCCCTGCTGCCACCACGAGCTCAACCATACGCTCAACTGCCCCACCCTCGCCTTTATCGCCGAGCACTCGATGCTCCGCCAGAAGCTCTGCGACGCCGCCACCGACGCGCTCCGCCTCAAGCTGCTGGAGTCGAACGGTTACGCGGTCACGGCGCTCGAGCTGATCGACCCCGAGGAAACACCGAAGAACATCATGCTGCGGGCTCTGCGTCTGCCCGATTTCGACCCCGCCTCCGATCTTGCCGCGCGCCTGCGCGACGAATACAGCGAGGCGCGGCGCTTTTTGCTGGGAGGCTGATGAAAAAACGTGAAGCCGATCCATATTCTCCTCATCTGTCTTGCCGCCGCTCTCGTGCTCCTCGGCATCGCCCTTGCCTTTGCCGCATGGAGCTTCCGAAAGGCGTTTTACCATCCGAACGCGAAAAAGCGCGTCAGCTCGCGCCTTTTTGCCTTCAAGCCGCACGAGGAATTCTGCCGCGCGCCGATCAACGCGCTCATCGACGAGATCGAGGCACGCGAGTTTGAGGCGGTGCGGATCACCTCGCATGACGGACTCGCTCTGTTCGGTCGGCTCTACACCGCCGAGCAGCCCTCTCCCGAGGGCGATGTGGTGGAAATCTTCTTCCACGGTTGGCGCGGCAACCCCTACCGCGACGGATGCGGCTGCTGCCACACGGCACGCGCCTCCAACCATCATGTTCTGCTCGTTGACCAGCGCGCACACGGCGACAGCGAGGGCAACGTGATCACCTTTGGCATTCTCGAAAAATACGATTGCCTCGCATGGGTCCATTATGCGGTCGAACGCTACGGCAAAAACGTCCGCATTCTCCTCAAGGGGCTCTCGATGGGCGCCGCCACCGTTCTCATGGCGTCCTCGCTGGACCTGCCCCCGAACGTTTGCGGCATCGTTGCCGACTGCGGCTATTCCTCCCCCGAGGCGATCATCCGCAAGGTTTGCCGCGATATGGGCGTTCCCGATCGGCTCGGCTTCCCCTTTGTGCGGCTGGGTGCCCGTCTCCTCGGCGGCTTCTCAATCGTCGACGGCGGCGCGCTTGAGGCGGTCAGACACACACGCGTCCCGATCTTTATCGCGCACGGCAATGCCGACGATTTCGTCCCCTTTGAAATGGGACGCGAGCTCTTTGACGCCTGCACATCTCCCGACAAGGTGTTCCTTGAGGTTGAGGGTGCGGGACACGGGCTTGCCTTCTTCTTTGAGCACGATCGCTATTGGTCAACCGTTCGCGCCTTCCAGGAGCGCGTGCTCGGTGAAAAAACAAAACCATAATTCAGGTCAATATTTGCATTCCGCATTTTGATATTTTGATCCAAAAATCAGGAAAGGAACCTCACGCATGAAAAATTACGAGTTTATCGAAAATGGCTACGCCATCCGCATGAACCGTCTCGACACGCCCTACCCCTGGGTCAACTACCTCACCAACACCCGTCTCTCCGCTATGATCTCGCAGGCGGGCGGCGGTTATCTGTGGTATAAGCTCCCCTCAAAATTCCGCATCACGCGCTATCGCTACAATCAGCTCCCGAATGACGCGCCCGGATTTTTCGTTTACATCAAGGAGGAGAACGGTGAGACCTGGTGCCCCACCTTCCAGCCCATGCAGGACGCCGAAACCGAGCGCCATGCGATCCACCGCCCGGGTGAGTCGGTCTACGTTGCGCGTCACGGCGACACCGAGGCACGCCTTTCCTTCTACATTCTCCCCGACACCGACGCGCTGGTGTGGGACCTCACGCTCCAAAACAACTCCGACCGCGAGCGCACCTATCAGGTCTACTCCTATGCAGAGCTCTCGCAGTACAACTGGTCGGCAGAGCAGAGCTTCGGCTACTATTGGCAGCACATGATCCGCACCACCTACGATACCGAGAACGAAATTCTCTACTACACCTGCAACTACAAATACGACGATTACACCGTCAAGACCTCGCCCCTGGTTTATATCGCCTCCAGCCTGCCCGTTGTGAGCTACTGCGGTGACCGCGACGCTTTCATCGGCAACTACCGAAGCGAGGCAAACCCCGTTATGCTTGAGAGCGAGCGCTGCACCAACGATGAGATCACCTCGGGCAACGGCTCTGCCGTTCTGCACGTCGCACCCAAATGCGGTGCGGGAGAGAGCACGAGCGTGCGCTTCTTCATCGGTGTGACCGAGGGTGCGATGGTGGACTACCAAAAGGCACGCGCAGATGCGCTTGCCGCTGTGCAGGCTCTGCGATCTGCTACCTACGTGGCAGATCAGAAGGCGCTGCTCGACGCACGCTATGCCGAGCACTTCTCGCATTTCCTCTGCGACATTCCCGACAAGGTTGCCGAGCGTCAGATCAACTATTGGGGTCCGCTCAACGCCATGCAGTTCTCGCTCTTCCACCCCACCCCCCAGCCGAGTGCACCCGGCGTGCGCTCGATCGGTGCGCGCGACAAGCTGCAGGCACTCATGCCGATGGTCTATCGCAGCCCCGAGGGAACAAAGGAGGGTCTGCTCTTTATGCTCGACGCGCAGTATACGAACGGCGCGATCTCGCACAACATCCGCGGCATGATGAACGAATATTCGATCCCGGGTGCCTTCAATCTCAAAAAGCTCAAGAGTGACGATCTGCTCTGGCTTCCCTTCCTCGCTTATTCGGTTGCAGCCGAAAGCGGTCCCGATTTTCTCCTGACCGAGCAGGTTGGCTACTGCGACCTCGACGGCAACCACATCGACGAGAAGGAAACCGTTTGGGAGCACCTGATGCGCGTGATCGAATTTACGCAGAGCCACCTCGGTGAGCACGGCATTCCGCTCATGCTCGACGGCGACTGGAACGACATCATCAGCAAGTTCTCGCACAAGGGCAGAGGTGAGTCGGTTTTTGCAGGTCAGCAGTACGTTGCCGCACTCAACAAGATGATCGAAATGGCAGAATACCTCGGCCGTGAGGAGGACGCCGCTCGTCTGCGCGACTACCGCGCACAGCAGACAGAGAGCCTCTGCCGCCATGCATGGAACGGCAAATGGTGGTACCGTTGCTTTGACGATGAGGGCAAGCCGATCGGTGCCGAGAGCGACGCGTTCGGAAAGCTCTGGCTCAATCCGCAGTCCTGGGCAATCATTTCGGGCGTTGGCTCCAAGGAGCAGAATGACGCCGCCTACACCGCGGTTGAGGAAATTCTCGACACGGGCTACGGTCTCAAGCTCCTCACCCCGGGATTTAAGACCTATCCCGACGTGATGGACCCCTTCAGCCCCTACAACCCCGGAACGAGTGAGAACGGCGCGATCTTCTGCCATGCGCACACCTGGTCGATCATTGCCGAGTCCAAGCGCGGCAACGCCGAAAAGGCTTGGAAATTCTACAACGATCTCATTCCCCACAATCTGCACGAATCGCTCGGCACCGAAACCTACAAATCCGATCCCTTCGGCTGGGTTTCCAACATCGTCGGTCCCGAGAACTCCAAGCACGGCTGGGGTAACGTCATCCGTCTCACGGGCACCTGCTCGTGGATGAACATTGCCGCAACGCAGTATCTGCTCGGCGTGCGCACCACGCTCGGCGGCGTGAAATTCGATCCCTGTATCCCCGCCGATTGGAAGGGCTACAAGGTCGAGCGCGACTGGCGCGGCTGCCGGCTCCCGGGCCCCCTTTTAAAACCCAACGGCGTTTCCAAGGGAGTCAAGGCGCTTGTGGTCGACGGCGTGCGCTATGACGGCAACTTCCTTCCCGCCGACCTGCTCGCAGGCAAGCGTGAGGTCAAGATCACAGCCCTGATGGGTTGATCAAATAACAAGAGAATGAAAGAGAATTAAAGAGAGGTTTTTTATAAATGCATTGGTCAGAAGAAATTGCGCAAAGAATCATTGCGCGTAACCCCGAAAAAGAAGAATACGTCTGCGCGGCGGGCATCAGCCCGTCGGGCTCGGTCCATATCGGCAACTTCCGCGACGTGGCAACGTCCCTGCTCGTCGTACGCGCACTCCAAAAGCAGGGCAAGCGTGCAAAGCTGCTGTTCTCCTGGGACGAGTTCGACCGTTGCCGCAAGATTCCTGCCAACGTGCAGGCGGTTGTTGGCGACGCCTACGACAAATATATCGGCTGCCCCTACGTTGACATCCCCGACCCCTGGGGCTGCCACGAAAACTACGCCAAGCACTTTGAGGAGGAATTTCTCCGTGCAATGGAGCAGTTTGGCATCGAGCTCGATTGCCGCTATCAGGCAGAGCTCTATCGCTCGGGCGCCTATACCAAGGACATCCTCGAATCTCTCCGGAAGCGCGGCGAGATCTTTGAGATCCTCGACTCCTTCAAAACAAAGGACCCCGACAAGACCCCCGAGCAGCTCAAGGCAGAGCATGATGCGGAGAAGGCTGTTTACTACCCCGTGAGCATTTTCTGCCCCGAGTGTCACACCGACTTCACCACCATCACCGCTCTCTCCGACGATTGCACCGAGGCAGACTACACCTGCCGTTGCGGTCACAAGGACCACATCAACTTCACCGAAAACTTCAACTGCAAGCTCGGCTGGAAGATCGACTGGCCGATGCGTTGGAGACACGAGGGCGTTGACTTTGAGCCCGGCGGAAAGGATCACGCCGCTCCCACGGGCTCCTATTCCAACTCCAAAATTATTTCCAAGCGCATCTTTGACTACGAGGCTCCGCTCTTCCAGGGCTACGAGTTCATCGGTATCAAGGGTATGACGGGTAAGATGTCGAGCTCGTCGGGTCTCAACCTCACCCCCGAGACCCTGCTCCGACTCTATCAGCCCGAGGTGATCCTCTGGCTCTACTCCAAAACCGACCCCACCAAGGCGTTTGATTTCTGCTTCGATGACGGCATTCTGCGCCAGTATTTCGAGTTCGACAAGATGCTCACCGACTGCCGCGAGGGCAAGGCGAGCGAGGTGATCGCCGACATCATGTATAACTGCAAGATCGAGGGACGCGAGATCGAAACCGTGCCCATGTCGCTGCTCGTTCAGCTCGGCTCGATCGTCAACTTCAACGTGCCCATGCTGGAAACCGTGTTCCAAAAGATCGGCACGCCCTACACCGCCGCACAGTTTGCCGACCGCCTCGACCGCGCGAAGTTCTGGCTCGAGCAGTGCGCGCCCGATCAGGTGAACCGCCTGCGCGTCACTCGCAATTTCGAGGTCTGGAACGCCCTGACCGAACAGGAAAAGGCTGCCATCGAGCAGCTCCACGCCTATATCGCAAAGGGCGGCTACACGCTCGACGAGCTCAACGCCGAGCTCTACGCCATCCCCAAGCGCATCTGGGGCACCGACATGACCGACAAGGAGCTCAAGGGGCTTCAGGGTGCCTTCTTCCGCACGGTCTACAAGCTGCTCATCGACAAGGAAAAGGGACCGCGTCTGTATCTGTTCCTCTACGCGATCGAGTCTGAAAAATACGTCGGTCTGCTCGATTTCTCCTACCCGCAAACCGAGGAGGAGCTCCGCGCCGACACGCCCGAGGAGGTCTGCTGCCCCGAGGTGGACGAGGCGCCCGCCAACCGCGAGCCCGATCCCGTTGAACCGATCAAGGAGCAGGTGACCATCGACGATTTCGCCAAGCTCGACCTCCGCGTTTGCAAGATTCTCAAGGCAGAGGGCGTGCGCAAGTCGCATTCCTGCCTCAAGCTCACCCTGTTCGACGGCATCGCCGAGCGCGTGATTATGTCCTCGATCAAGGAGGAATATTCCCCCGAGCAGCTCGTTGGCAGAAAGATCATCGTCATTGCCAACCTCAAGCCCAACCGTATCTGTAACGTCAATTCCAACGGTATGCTCCTCGCCGCAACCAACAACGCTTGCGGCTGCCAGATCATCTTCGTCGACGACTCCGTCCCCGAAGGCACCGCTATTCATTGATGGGAAAAGAATGATTTATGCGGGGGAGAAACTTTTTGAAAAAAGTTTCTCCCCCGCACCCCCTCTTCAAAAACTTTTAAGAGGGAGTCATTTTGGGAGCGTTGATCTGTTCGCAGCCGTAGGGACCATATATTGCCCAAAGCAAGAAGGCTGCCTGCATATCAAAATCGACAAATCCCCACACTCCATCACACAAGAAAGGACGCAACCGCACGTAGGTTGTCACGGAAACGCACGATGAAATATCGCATTCTCCGTTGGATCACCGAGCACGAATCGCTCTCAAAGCTGCTGCTCGCGCTCCCCTTTTGCGCATTGTTCTCCTGCGTGCTCGCCCTGCAACGTGCAGAATGGCTATCCTATCTGGTCCTGAACGTCATCCTGCTTCTGATATCGAGCATTTTTGTGTCGATTGCCCGAAGCCTGTGCCTCAACTCCACAGTCCACCATTTTCAGGCGCTCTGCGACCCCGAGCCCACCATGCGCGAGGCAGAGCGTCAGCTCGCCACCGCAAAGGACGACGTCTATCGGATGCTGCTCCTGATCAACTACTACACCATGCAGAGTGCACTCGGGCTCTATGAGAAGGCGCGTGACGGGCTCAACGCCGTCAATCTCGACCAATCTCCCACCGCTCCCCCCTATCTGAAATTCGTTTACTACAATAATCTCTCAAGCGTTTATGACAATCTCGGGCAAAATGAGGACGCCGAGCGCCACTACCAAACGGCGGCACAGCTTTACCGAACGCTCAAGCCGAAATATCAAAAAGCTTTTCGCATCTCGATGGATCTTTTGCACGCACAGGCGTGCATTCGCAACCGCACCGATCTCGACCGCGCTCTGCAGCTCCTCGATCGGATGTCCGCCACCAATGAAAATCAACGCGTGTGCCGGGCATTCACCCGCGCGCAGGTCCTGCTGCTCAAAAACGAGCCCGAGCAGGCGCGCGTCCATCTCAACTACGTCATTGACCACGGAAACAAGCTTGCCCTCGTCCCCGAGGCGAGAGAACTTCTGAAAGGAACCGAACAACCATGAATCTGAACGTCAAAATCAAGCTCTCGCGTGGCATGTCCGCGCCCGAATACGCAACCGCCGGCTCTGCCGCCGTCGATCTGCGTGCCGCTCTCGACGAGGGCACCGTCCTCACCATTGCCCCCGGTGAGCGCTCGCTCATCCCAACGGGACTCTCGATCTCGCCCGAATCGACCGACGTGGTCGCCGTGATCGCGGGTCGAAGCGGTCTCGGCGTGAAAAAGGGTGTTTCGCTCGCAAACGGCATCGGCGTGATCGACAGCGACTACCGCGGCGAAATTCAGGTCTGCCTCATCAACCGCGGCTCCGAGCCCTTTGAGGTCCGTCGCGGTGACCGCATCGCACAGATGATGTTCCTGCCCGTCCTCGCCGCCGCCTTTCTCCCCGTCGACTCGCTCGACGAAACCTCTCGCGGCACAGGCGGCTTCGGCTCCACGGGTGTGAATTGAGGAAGGGGAGATTGCAGGGGGATGGGAGAGGCGCTTTTGCAAAAG
>CAJKPX010000073.1 GCA_905201895.1 uncultured Eubacteriales bacterium
GGGAAAGTTCTTGAAGGGGTGCAGGGGGAACTTCTTTCAAGAAGTTCCCCCTGCATAAAAACCACCATCTATTCACAGTCCGTTTGCTTTGGTGTATTGGTTGCAGATGTCGGCGGCGGGACCCTCGGCAACGATCTTGCCGTGGTCAAGCCAGATCACGCGGTCGCACAGGCGGCGCACCTGCTCGATGTTATGCGAAACGAGCAGAACGGTGGTACCGTGGCTCATGAGCTCCATCATGCGGGCGTAGCTCTTTTCCTGGAAGGCGGCGTCACCGACTGCGAGAATTTCGTCAACGATGAGAATGTCGGGGCTCACCATCGAGGCGATCGAAAAGGCAAGGCGCATGATCATGCCCGAGGAATAGTTGCGCACGGGGATGTTGATAAAGTCTCCGAGCTCCGAGAAGGCAACGATTTCGTCGTATTTCGATTTGAGATAGCTCTCGGAATAGCCGAGGATCGCGCCGTTGAGAAAGATGTTTTCGTGTCCCGTCAGATCGTAGTCAAAGCCGCTTCCGAGCTCGAGCATGGGTACCACGTTGCCGCCGAGCGTCACCGAGCCCGTTGCGGGCTTGAGGATACCCGAGATCACCTTGAGCAGGGTGCTTTTTCCCGCGCCGTTGTTGCCGACGATGCCAACCACCTCGCCCTTTTTGATCTCGAAGCTGACCCCCGTGAGCGCATGAAACTCCTCATATTGCAGCCGTCGCTTGAGGAGCGCAACGAGATATTCCTTGATGCTCTGAATTTTATCGTGCGGCATGCGATAGGAGATTGAAACGTTGTCTGCTTTTATCATGGAGAGAATTGCGATCCTTTCCGTTGAATCAGATGTTCAACACGAATTTGTCTTGGTTGCGGCGGAAAATCAAAACGCCGATCAGGAAGGGGATCAGGCAAAGGAGCAGGCATTCGAGATATGCTATCGGCTCGGGAGAAATTCCGTCAATGAGCAGGGTGCGGATAAAGGTGATCACGCGGTTGATGGGGTTGAGTCGGTAGATCGGCAAAAAGCGCGCGGGGATGATGCTCTCGGGATAGAAGATGGGGGTGAGATACATCAGAAGCATCGAGAAAATTCCCCAAAGGAACTGCGTGTCGCGGAAGAACACCATCATGGTTGCAAGAATGAGTCCGATGCCGTAGCTGAAGAAAAAGAGCATCACGAGCGCAAAGGGGAGCAGCAGAACGGCAGGGGTGATCGGCGTGCGCGTGATCAGCATCATGATCAGGAGCGGCACGAGCGAGAGCAGGAGGTTGACGGTGGAGGAAATTGTGCGCGAGAAGGGATAGATATACTTGGGCACGTAGACCTTGTTAATCAGGGTTGCGTTGCCGATGATGCTCATCAGGCACATGCTCGTGGCTTCGTTGAAGAAGTTGAAGCAGATGATACCCGAGAGCAGATAGACCACGAAATTGGGAATGGTGGATTGGAAGATGGTGGAAAAGACCACGTATTGAATGCTCATGGTGAGGAGCGGATTGAGAAAGCTCCAGAGCATGCCGAGCACCGAGCGTTTATATTTGGTTTTGAAATCACGCGATACCAGCTGTCGGATGAGGAAGCTGTATTTGGAGAGCGAAAGCACCACGCCCAGGATCGGCTCGCGCTTGCCGTGCTTGTAGCAGTGAAGCAAGAGGAGCAGATAGAGCGCCAGGAGCAGTGCGATGCCGCCGTAAACGAGCCAATACCAATCTCCGATCCAATGGTGATTGGTGCCACTCACGGTCAGGCAGAGGTAGCAGGGATTCTGCTCGCCGTCCACGATCCGCACGCCGTTGAGGTAGACCGCGTCGGTGTTCTCAATGTCAACGGGGATGGTGATGCGCCCCGTGTCGACCTCCACGGTGGTTCCGTAATAGAAGGAGACCGCGTTGCCAACCGCACCCTCGCGGCTGGTCAGGCGCAGGGTCAAGCGCTCGTTTTTCACGTCGGTGATCGGGGGATCAAGCGGGATGGTGTGCGGCTTGTCGTCCTTCATATCGGAGGTTTTGAGGTAGATCGGCTCGCCGAGCAGCTCGCCCGCTTCGTTGCAGACCTCTGCAATGATTACGTCGGTGTTTACGCGCGCGCTCGTTCCAACGATCACGGTGAGCGAATCAAGCTGATCGTAGCGGCAGAGAAAGCTCTGCTCGATCACGTCACCGCGCGTCATCTCACCGAGCGACGCTTTTTTTGTCACGGTATCGGTTTTGGATTGTGTGAAATGCAGACTGTCGCCCGCGAGAGGGTAGAACAGCGCGCCGAGGATCAGATACGCCGCCAGCACGATGACGCAGATCCGTATGGCTTTATTTTTCATAGCAGGTCCTTTCAATCGTTTGATTTGTGAGAAAAAAGACGCGAGAATACCTTGCCCGATTTCTTCCACACGAAGCGGAAAAAGCCTTCCTGTTTGATGCCTGCCGAGATGCGCTCGCAGAGATCCACGCGACGCAGGCTCCTTGTGAAGCGGAGGGGGCGGTGATCGGTCTTGGTGGCGAGAATTTCGCCCAGCTCCTTCCGCAGTGCCTCGGTAACGGCGGAGATTGAGAAACGCTCGGTTGCAAGCGTCACCACGCGGCGTCGCATGTTGGCAAGCAGCTCGGGCTCAAGGATCAAACGCTCGATTGCGGCAAAGAGGTCGCCGGGATAGTTGCTGCTGAGAAGACCGCTCACCTCGTGCTCGACCGTGCCGCGGTAGGGGAGCACGTCGGAATAAACGCCCACGATGCCGCAGGCGGCGTATTCGATGAATTTGTTGTAGTGCTTGCCGCGGTGAAACTCGGTGTCGGGCATGGGAGCAAGTCCAATGTCCCAATCAAGCTCACGCATGGTTTTTTGGTAGTCCTCGTAGGAGTCGCAGTAGGGAATATGACGAAAATGAAAATCGTCGGCAAGCTGCGGCTTGGCGCCGAAGAACTCGATCGAGATGCGGTCGCGATAGTCGTATGCGATCTTAAAGAGCGCATGGCGGAGCAGCCCCTCGATGTCGCCCGTGCGGTCGATTGAACCCGCAAAGCCGATGCGGAGCTTGCCCTCCCGACGAACGGGGGAGGGAGGTGTATCAAAGAGTGCGGGCTCCTCAACGGTGCACACACGTTCAAAGCCCTTGCCGTATTTCTCGCACAGATGCGCCGAGGGCGAGAGGAAGCAATGGCAGAGCTGCATGATCTCGCGCATGTTGCGACGCACGTTCTCGCGGCGATAGTATTGCGAGCTGCCAAAGTCGGGCGGAATTTCAAAGAGATCGTCATCAAGTGTATAGATCAGATATTTTCCCGCACGGCGAAACGCCTTTGCACAGGCGAGCTCGGCGGCGGAGTCGGAGCGCACGAATTGCACCACGTCTGCCCAGCCCGCAAGCTCGGGCGTGAGCGCCTTGGCAGGCGAGAAGCGAAGCTCGCAGAGCCCCTCTGTTTGCATGTGTTTGTATTGCTCGTACCCACAGAGGCGAACCGAGGGGATCAGCTCGTGGGCGATGATGAGGACGTGTGTCATGTTGTGATATCCTTTATTTCTTCAAGATAGCGTGCCAGCGCATCCTTCCAATGCGGAAGCCTTGCAAAGCCCGCGCTCGTGAGCGAATCCTTGCTCATGCGGGAATTTGCAGGGCGCGGAGCACGCGCGGGATATTCGGAGGAGGGAATGGGACGGACCGTGGTGGATGCCCCCGACAGCCGCATGATTTCTGCGGCAAACTCTGCCCAAGAGCAAAAGCCCTCGTTGGTCACGTGATAGGTGCCGTAGCGCTCGGTAAGAACCATATCCGCGATCACCTCTGCGGCGTCGAGCGAATAGGTGGGCGAGCCGATCTGGTCGCACACAACCGAGAGCTCGGAGCGCGTTTGGGAGAGGCGCAGCATGGTCTTGACGAAATTGTTGCCGTTTTTTCCGAACAGCCAGGACACGCGCACGATAAAATGGCGGTCGAGGATGCTGCGGACATGCGCTTCGCCGATCGCCTTCGATTTGCCGTAAACGCTGCGCGGCGCGGTGGGATCGTCGGTCTCGTAGGGTCGCTCGCCCTCGCCGGCAAAAACGTAGTCGGTGGAGACTGCAAGCAGCTTCGCACCAACCGATGCCGCCGCCTCGGCGAGATGCTTCATGCCGTCGGCGTTGACGCGCATGCAGGCGTCGGCGTCATCCTCGGCGCGATCGACTGCGGTGTATGCCGAGCAATGCACGATGGCATTGGGACGGCAGGCGGAAACGTAGTTCATGACCGCCTCGCGGTCGGTGATATCGAAATCGGAAATGTCAACGCCCCGGTGTGTGATCCCACGCGCGGAAAGCACGCGGCAGACGTCATATCCGAGCTGACCGTTGACACCCGTTACCAGAATCATCATGCAAAGCTCCCTTCCTCTCTATCTCAAAGATAGCCCTTTTGAATGAGTTTGACCGCCAAGGAAAAGATCGGACGCGGCATCCGCAGCGCAAAAAGCTCAAAGAGTGAGGTAGTGCGGTTGACGCGGCGCAGACGCCACAGAGCGCGGAAGCCGCCTCTCTCGCGCTTGAAGTTTGCCTCACGAGCACGGCACCAAGCCGCCGCCTCCTCAAGGGCGGGGATGGGGGCACGCTCTGCAAAGCGCTCCACGCGATGTGAAAAGACCTCAATGCGGCGTGCGTAGTAGTCCTGCTTTGTCCGCACCCCCGTCATCACGCCGGTCTGATTGCCGCCGTAGATGCGATAGAGCATCTGACCCTCGGCGAGATAGTCGATCGCGCCGTCGACTGCCGCGCGGTAGAGCAGATAGTGATCGTGCACGATCCCGTCGGGGAAGGGGCGATAGGAGAGAATGCGCTCACGCTCGGCGATCATGGTGCAGCCGAGTGCAAAATTGCGGAAAATGAGCGAGGGCGCAAGACCTTCACCGCGTAAAAAGACGTGGCGTCTGCGGTGCTTGTCGATGCCGTCGGCGATCGGGTTTCCCTCACCGTCGATGACACGCACGTTTGCGCAGACCAGCGTGGGGTGCAGAGGACTTTCCTCAAAAAGGCGCACTGTGTTGGCGATCTTTTCGGGAAGCCACACGTCATCCTGGTCGCAAAAGGCAATATAATGCTCGCTGCAATCGGCAACAAGCGCGGAGAATGTTTCGTTGGAGCCCTTGTTTTCTTCGTTTCGGTTGAGCACGTAGGGGAATGCCGTAATATGCTCGGCGAGAATGGCGTCAAGCTCCTCGACCGTGACCGTTTTGGATGCGTCGTCGCGCACGTAGAGGCACAAATTGGGATAGGTTTGTCGATTGAGCGAATCGAGCAGCTCGCAGAGCCAATTGATCGGGGGATTATAGGTTGCAAGCAGAATGGCAACCGATCGCGTATCCAAAAAATCACCTCCCGTTCGGTGTGAAAAATCCATACAGAATTATTATACCACATAAGAGATCAAAAAGCAACGATTTTGCGAAAAAAGAAGCAGGAAAGAACAAAAAGGACCGAACGGAAACAGTGGCGTATCCGTTCGGTCGAATAAAGGCTTTATTTTGGAGCGATTCGTCTCACCTGTCCGCCGACGGGGGTGTGGGTTCGGTCGGCGCGGATCACGGCGTCAACCTCACGCGGCGTTTCGATGGAGAACAGATAGTGGCGAGCCGTGATGCCGGCACGGCGCAGCTCCTCCTCGCGGTCGGCCATCGAGGTAGGAAGGCTATTGTAGATGACGTTGCGGTGCTCCCATTCGCGCATGACGGGGAAGGTTACGCCGCGTCGGTCGCGCAGCATGACAGCGCCCTTGGCACAGGCGTTGCAGTCGGCAATCTCACGGATCACACATTTTTCGAGCGTCATGAGCGGAATGCGACCGTAAACGATCACCTCGCAGGGCCCTCCAATGTCGCGGATCTGCGGCAGGGTGAGCTCGGGCGAAAGGATCACCGATTCGAGTCCCAGCTCCTCGGCGAGCGCCACGCTCTCAACGTTGGTCAGGTTCAGGCGATAGTCGCCGATCGGAATCAGTCCTGCGCGGCGAACGAGTGCAAGGTGCCCGAGATTTCCAACCAGCGCAAATTGTGCGCCGTTTGCCTTGGCGTTTGCCAGCATGTCCTCCACGCGTGCGTTGTCGCTGTCAAAGATCACGGGCGGCAGGACCACACCGTCGGCACGCGGATCAAAGCGATGGAGCGGCAGGTAGATGCGGTCGAAATAGTCGCGTGCCGCGCTTGTGATCTGCTCGGGGGTCGCAAAGCGTGCACTGCGCAGAGTGGGACGCTTGCCCGTGGGGTGCTTGCGCGTGCTCGTATGCTCCTCGACCGCGGCGGGTGCATTTTTCGCCTCAAGTGCCGCGATCGCACGGCGACGCAGATCGTTCAAGCGCGAAACGGGAAGCATCAGCCCCTCGTCAAGCGCGATGCGGCAGGTGTCGACCGAATAGACCGTACCTCCGAATTTGGTCAGACTTCTCTCCAGACTCTCACGCGTCATGGGTGCGTTGATCGCCGCTTGGGGAACGTCCCCGACAACGGTTACGCTCCGCAAGCCGTCCGATAGGGTGAGGGTGATAGGGCGATCGGCAAAAAAATTCACGTCGACGTCGAGCGGAATTCTGCGGTGCAAGCCTTCAAAGCGCTCAAGTGTGCGCGATTGATCCTTATCGGCGTCCGAGCGGATGCCGAGCATCGAGCGGTTGATCCGTTTGGTAAAGTAGCCGTCGGTAAAGCCACCGCGTGAGAAGGCGTCGGCAAGCGCGCGCATTTCCTCGGGAGTGGCTGCACGTCGCTCATCGAGCAAACGCCTCCAGATCCGTGCGGTGTCACGGACGTATTCGGGGGATTTCATGCGCCCCTCAATTTTCAGAGAGGCAACGCCGAGGTCGATCAGCTCGGGAACGTGCAGGGCAAGCGAGTGATCCTTGAGCGAGAGCGGATAGCCCTCGCGTCCCTTGCAGCTGGCGCATGCAAAGGGCAGACGGCAGGGCTGTGCACATTCGCCGCGGTTGCCGCTTCTGCCGCCCACGAGCGAGGAGAACAGACACTGCCCCGAATGACTCACGCAGAGTGCACCGTGAATAAACATTTCGATCTCAATGGGAGAATTCTGCACGATCGTGCGGATATCCTCGGCAGAGGTCTCGCGCGCGATGACCATACGCGAAAAACCCATTTTTTGCAGCTCGTGCCCCATTTGGGCATTGTGTCCCGACATCTGCGTGCTGGCGTGCAGCTCGAGTGCGGGGAAGGCACGGTGCAGATAGGCGGCACCGCCCGCGTCGGCAACGATGAGTGCGTCGGCACCCGCCTCAACCGCCTGACGTGCGGCGTCGAGAAAGGCGGGGAGCTCGCGGTCGGTCACAAGCGTGTTGAGCGTGAGATAGACCTTCACGCCAAAGGCATGGGCGCGCAAAATGGCGGAGCGCAATGCGTCTCCGCCAAAATTTTTTGCATGGATTCGGGCATTAAAGCCTGCTCCGCCGAGGTAAACGGCATCGGCACCTCCCTCAATCGCCGCGTCAAGCGCCTCGGGGGAGCCTGCGGGGCAGAGCAGCTCGGGTAGCTTTTTCATGGCGTCGGATCAGACGTCGCTGAAGGTGAGCAGATCAAACATGCTGCCAACGCGGCTCTTTCCCGGGGTGGAGGGCTTGTTGCCCTTCTTGGGCGTGGGCATTGCTGCCTCCTCGCCTGCTGCTGCGGGCGCGTCCTCCGACGAGCCAACGCTGGGAGGCACGGGAGCCGTGGGGATCACGGGAGCCTCAACGGGAGCGGCAACGGTCTCATTCTCTGCAACGGGAGCGGCTACGGGAGCCGTGGGAGTCACCTCTGCTGCGGGTGCCGCAGGCGCGGGAGCCACGGGAGTGGCGGGAACGGTTGCGGTGAGGGTTGCGCGATCGAGGATCGAGCGCATCACGGCAGCGTCCTTGCGCAGATTTTCGAGCTCATCCTGCAGGCTCTCGATCGTCTTTTTGAGTTTTTCGTTTTCACCTGCAAAGCGGAATGCGTCCTTTTCCACCTTTTTGAATGCCTCCTGCATGGCAATACGCTCGGAGCAATATGCAAGAGCGCACAGGATTGCTGCCTCATTCTTTGTGCAACGAGGGCTCTTGAGCTTGATATCGCGGATGCGACGGTCGAGCATGCCAACGATGCTCTCCACCTCGTCGGGAGATGCGTCGCTGATGATGCTCAACTCCATATCGGCAACGGTGATGTTATACTTCTGTTTCATGATGAGCAAAACTCCTTTCATCTGTCCGCGGCAAGCTCCGCTCTGCCGCGTGCATGCAGAAACGATTTACGCTCCGCACGTCTTGTCCATATATTATTATACAATAAAAAAAAGCAATTGAAAAGAGCTTTTTAGAAATTTTTTAGGTTTTTTTTCAAAAAATGCGGCTTTTTTCGACGTATACGTCATTTTTTTGAATTTCTTTTGCCAAAAGGAAAAAAAGACCCGAAAAAAGTGGCAAATAACTTGACACAAACTTGGTAAAGTGCTATAATTTACATTGTAAATAAATTTTGGAAAAAGGAGAATCACCATGTCCATTCAGTTTGCCAAAAATGAAACCGTTGTGCGCAGATTTGACTATGCAACCCTCGGCTATCGCAAAAAGACCGACAGCTATGCGGTTGCGCGTTCCATGATCGTCACGAATAAGCGTGTGATCCATCAGGACGTGAGCGAAAAGGTCGGTCAGGATCTGATCGTTCGCCGCGAAATGCCGATCGAACACGCAAAGTTTGTTGACGTGAGCTATTCGAAAACCTCGAATCCCTCGCACCTGGTTGCAGCTCTCATCCTTGCAATTCTTGCGGTTGGCGTATATTTTCTCACCAACCTCAAAACGGCTCTGCCCAACGTTGCCTTTTTGCAGAAAATTCCCGGTTTTCTGTTCCCGGCGCTTGCGGGTGTGCTCGGGCTCATTGCGCTGATCAGCGTGTTCCGTTATTTCGGAAGTCGCCGCATCCTGCTCGCTTGCACGGTTTCCACCGACAGCGCGGTTCAGCCCATCTTCTCGAACACGATCACTGACGAAAAGCTCAGCCCCAAAAAGGCAAAGCAGGCAAGACGCAACACGCTGCGCATGGAGCTTGACATCCGTGTGAACAAGCGTGCCGCAAAGGAGCTGGCAGACGGTCTGGGCGCTGCGATCCTTGATGCAATCGAAATGAACCGCGAGGCAGAGGCAGCAGAGCGTGCCGCTTGTGCTCCCGCTCCCGTGGTAATGATGCCCGCAGCCTGCTGCTGCGCGACCGAGACCTGCACCGAGGAGGAGCCTGTTGAGGAAGCATACGACGAGGCAGAGGCTGTTGAAGAAACGGTTGAGATCGCAGAGGATGTCCCCGCAGAGGAGTCTGTTGACGAGATCGCAGACGAGAACGTTGACGGAGAGCCTGCCGACGAGGTAGCAGACGAGGCAGCAGAGGAAGAAGCTGCTCCCGCCGAGGACGACGAGAACGCAAACGCGAACTGATTCGTCGGTTGATCCAAGCGGTCAAAAAACTCACGCCGTGAGTAAAAATAGGGGTGTCTCAAATGCAAACGCATTTGGTTGACACCCCTTTTTTCTGCAATGTTGCGGAGAAAAGATCAACTTTACTGCAAATTTATCGCCATACATGGCGCGCGTTCCTGGCAAACGCAAGCATTTGCGGGGCTCATCATGAAGCGTACGGTCTATCGAAAACAGAGAATGGGAGCCGTTGGCTTCCATTCTCTGTTTTTGATGCAGCGTAGGGGATTTTGAACCCAAGCGTGCGCTTTTATACTTCCGTGATCGTTCGTTTCCTTTTCGCGCACGCCATGGCGTAATTGCCTCCTGCGTCGGCATTTCGCAGGGTCCTTCATATCGTAATGCTTCGGCAACGAAAAGGAGTCCGAACCTACAAGAGCTTCGGACTCCTTTTCGTTGCGAAAGAGCAGTAAAAAGGTGTATAAATGTAGGTAAGAACAGTAAAAAGTACACCACACTCACAAAAAATATTTTAAAAAGGTGTGTGGGGCAACACAACTCAAATATTTCTAAAACTCTTCGGACTCTTTCAAAGGCGTTAAATCAAAGTGGTGGTGCTCAGTTTTTCCATAAATGCACCATGTCTGATCAATTTTATCCGCGGGAAGTTCTGTAGGGTTACCATATTTGTCAGTTGTTGCCCAGATTATGCGCTTAGCTTGTATCCACGAAGCCTCTTTTTTGAGATCTTCAATATGTTCAATGCTTTGATCGCCCCATGAGTCATCGTCGATCCACAGGAGCTGCCCGTTTTCAAGCAAAAGTAACACACTACCCATAATATCACTTGTATATCCAAATTCAGCTTGAACAGTTACATTCATGGAGTGTACGCCAATAAAACGAAGAATGATACTACCCTCTAATTCATCATACTTTAAAAAAGTTCTGCGGTATTATCAGGTAGATAACTGACACGTTCAATCTTGAAATCGTGAAAGCACCAATTACACTCCATAAAATTATAAATACCTTTTTCTGAATGTTCAACTTCGTACCAAATAGCCATACTATCACTCCTTTTAAGAGTATTATATCACACTTTAGCAAATAAATCAAGGCGTAGCCTTGCATATCATCCGCAACTTGTTGTGGTATATCATCAATGCGGAGCATTGTATATCATCAAGCCGCAGATAGATACACGCTGGCGCGTGATGAGATACAAGGGCGCAACGCGCCCTTGATGATATACGCCGCACTTCGTGCGTCAATGATATGCCAAGCCTGCGGCTTGGATAAACAAAAAAGGAACTTTTGGT
>CAJKPX010000074.1 GCA_905201895.1 uncultured Eubacteriales bacterium
AGGCGTCGCGACGTCAGGCACTTGTGCCCTGCGTCGGTAGCAACGGAACGTTGCGATGGGGCCTACTACCCTGAAAAATTTGGAAGGATTGTTTTTTGAAGGCATCTGTGATTTGCAGGAGAAATAGAACCCTTTTAAGGCAGTATTTTTCTTTTAAGGCAGTATTTTTTCTGTAAGCAAACGAACCTTTTCTAATACGATAAAAAATAACCTTTTATTTCTGCGTGAGAGGAGGGAGTCCGCCAATGATCTGTCACGCGATCAAAGTGAAAAATTTTCGCAACATTGCACAGGCGGAGCTCACCTTTGATAACGGGGTAAACATCCTCGTTGGCAACAACGCGCAGGGAAAAACAAATCTGCTCGAGGCCATCAGCTTCACGGCGCTCGGCAAGAGCTTTCGCACATCGCACGAGGAGGAGCTGATCCGCTTCGGGAGCGAGATGGCAGAGGTTTCGCTCGATTTTTCGGATTCGGTGCGCCGTCAGAACGTCACGGTCCGCATGATGCGCGGAAAGCGGCGTCGGATCGAGCACAACCACGTGAAGGTGAGCAGGCTTTCCGACGTGGTTGGCGCCTTTCGCACAGTTCTGTTTTGTCCCGAGCATCTGTCTTTGATCAAGGATGGACCAGGGGAGCGGAGAAATTATCTCGACATTGCGCTCTCGCAGCTCTATCCCGTTTATCTGAAAAGCCTGCAGCGCTACAATCAGATTCTCAAGCAGCGCAATCAGCTCATTCGCGCCGCCGAGGACGACCGCAAGACCTTTTCGCAAACGGTGGAGTTCTGGTCGTCGCAGCTTGCACGCGAGGCGGCTGTGATCGCGCGCTACCGCACCGAATATATTACGCGCGCCGAGGTTCACGTGCGCACCTGCTTTGCCGAAATGACGGGAGACGTTGAAGCGCCGAGCTTGATCTATGCAGGCTCCTCGCATCTGGAGCCCGACGAATACCGCGATCTCGAGCGCACCGAGAAAAGCTATTTTGATCTCTTGATGAACCACCACGATCGCGAGATCGGGGCGGGGACCACGCTTTGGGGAATTCACAAGGACGATATCGAGATCACAATCAATGACCGTCCCGCACGCGCCTTTGCCTCTCAAGGGCAGCAGCGATCGCTCGCGCTTGCCATGAAGCTTGCCGAGGGTGAGGTCTGCGCCGCCATCACGGGCGAGCGCCCCGTGTTCCTCTTTGACGACGTTTTTTCCGAGCTCGATTCGCGCCGCCGCGCCTATCTTTCCTCCAAAATTCTCGACCGCCAGGTGATTATCACCACCTGCGAGCCCTCGGGCATCGCGGGCGGCAAGATCATCAACGTTGAAAACGGCAGGTATTTTTAGGAGAAAGTGGGATATGCGGGGAAAACTTTTTGTAAAAAAAATCGCAACGTCCCGTTGCTGTTCGAAGCCCGACGCAAGCGTCGCTTGCGTCCGGCGTTCGGTTTTCCGACACCTTTCAAGAACTTTTCCGAAACAATTTTTATTGTGTGATGGGGTGCGCATCGTCTCAGGACATAGGTATTGCCAATTGCCGTCAACAGCAACGGAACGTTGCGATGACACCAAAGACCCTGCCGGCACTACCGATAAAGAAAAACACCCGCGAAAAAGCGAATTTCCCACAGCCTTCCTCCGGCATGAGCCGGCGATGTTTGTGCCTTACAATTTCAAAAAAGATAAAAAAGAAGAATATGAAAACAAAACATTTTGAAAAAAAACTGCCCGAGGGATACCAACAGGTATTCTATTTGAATGCCAAATCGGTCAAGGTAGGCGTGATCATGAATCTGATCGCGTTGGTGATCCTGGCGCTTGTGATGGTGGTAGCAATTATATTGATGATTTTGACGGGCAATTCAGACAGAGGCGGATACTACGTTGACGACGGTCGGTTCATAATTGCAATGATGGTATTTATCGTTGTTATGTTAGCCTACATTGTTCTACACGAGCTGGTGCATGGAATTGCTTACAAATGGCTCACAGGTGAAAAATTGACCTTTGGCATCAGTTGGAGCTGTGCGTTTTGCGGTGTTCCGAATATTTACGTCAAAAGGCGTGTTGCTTTGATCTCATGCGCCGCGCCGCTTGTGGTATTCAGCATCTTTTTTCTTGCTCTTGCGGGTTGGTATCTTTTTGTAAATTCATGGTATTACCTGCTCACCGCGGTTCTGTTCGGGCTTCATTTGGGCGGCTGTTCAGGCGATATCTATATCATTTTGCTGCTTTTATTCAAATACCGTGATCCCGAAACGCTGATTCGGGACACAGGACCCGAGCAAACGGTCTACGTTCCGATTTCGGATTGCGAGCGAGAGGGAGAATAAATTCATGTATCTGCACGTTGGAAACAATCAGAATATCCGCATTCGTGACATCGTTGGAATTTTCGATGCCGACACGGCAACCGTTTCGGCGGTGACGAAAAAATATATCAACGCTGCCAATGCGGGGGGAAGGGTTCAATTTGCATCCGAGGAAATTCCCAAGTCCTTTGTTCTTTATCGCAATCGCAGAAAAAAATGCTATGCGATCTGCTTCTCGCAGCTTTCCACCGCCTCGCTCTGCGGCAGAGTGGAGCAATTCGGCGGCTTTGAGGGGTAAGAGAAAAAATACAGATGAATAGATTAAAAAAACAAAAAAGCTCGAACATAAACAGAGACCGATCATAGCGGTGCAAAACACCCTTGCGGTCTGCAGAAACACGAAAGGAGAAACGCGCTTGCGCGTTTGAGGAGGTTCTGTGAGGAATCTTCTCAAAGGAGACACATGGAAGAAAAGCATGTTTACGACGAAAGTCAGATTCAGGTATTGGAGGGACTCGAGGCAGTCCGAAAGAGACCGGGTATGTATATCGGGTCGACCTCGGCGCGCGGCCTGCACCATCTGGTATACGAGATCGTGGACAACTCGATCGACGAGGCGCTGGCGGGTCGCTGTAAACGGATTGAGGTCATTCTGCATCCCGACGACAGCGTTTCGGTTCGTGACGACGGTCGCGGCATCCCGAGCGGAATTCACCCCAAAATGGGCATTCCCACGCTCGAGGTAGTCTACACCGTGCTCCACGCGGGCGGAAAATTCGGCGGCGACGGCTACAAATATTCGGGCGGTCTGCACGGCGTTGGTGCGTCGGTTGTAAACGCGCTCTCGGAGTGGGTGGAGATCGACAACTGCCACGAGGGCAGACGCTACACCGAGCGCTTTGAGAGAGGCCACGTGGCGCGTCCCTTCCGCGACGAGGGAGAGACCGATGCCCACGGTCTTTACGCGCGCTTCAAGCCCGACCCCGAAATGTTTGAGGAGACGGTGTTTGATTATGACACGCTGCTCAAGCGTCTGCGCGAGCAAGCCTTCCTCAACGGCGGCGTGAACATCTGTCTGCGCGACGAGCGTGCACCGCAGGAGGACGGAACCTTCCGCGAGGACGATCTTTGCTATGACGGCGGTATCCGTTCGTTTGTGGAATATATCAACGAGCAGAAGCACTGCGAGGTGGTACATCCCGAGGTAATCTACATGCGCGCCGAGCGCGAGGATTGGGTTGCCGAGGTTGCGCTGCAGTATAACGATTCCTACAACGAAATGCTGCTCACCTTTGCAAACAACATCAACACGGTTGAGGGCGGAACGCACGAGATCGGATTTAAGACGGCGCTGACCAAGGTATTCAACGATTACGGTCGTAAATACAACATCATGAAGGACAGCGACAAGAACCTATCGGGCGAGGACGTTCGCGAGGGACTTTCAGCGGTGGTTTCGGTCAAGCTCACCGAGGCACAGTTTGAGGGTCAGACCAAGGGCAAGCTCGGAAACAGCGAGATGAGAAAGTACGTCTATGATCTTGTCACCGAAAAGCTTGCCGAATATCTTGAGGAAAATCCCGGCGTTGGCAAGGCAATTCTCGACAAGGCACTCGCGGCATACCGTGCGCGTGAGGCGGCGAGAAAGGCACGCGAGGCAACCCGTCGCAAGGGACTGCTCGAGGGCTCCACGCTGCCGGGCAAGCTTGCCGACTGTCAGGAGAAAAACGCCGAGCTCACCGAGCTCTATCTGGTGGAGGGAGACTCTGCAGGAGGCTCTGCAAAGCAGGGCAGAAACTCGCGCTTCCAGGCGATCCTGCCTCTGCGCGGTAAGGTGCTCAACGTGGAAAAAACGCGACTGGACAAGGTGTATTCCAACCTCTCGCTCATTCCGATCATTCAGGCGCTGGGCTGCGGCATCGGTGAGGAATTCGACCCCGCCAAGCTGCGCTACGGCAAGATTATCATTATGGCGGACGCCGACGTCGACGGCTCGCACATCCGCATCCTGCTGCTCACCTTCTTCTTCCGTCACATGAAGAAGCTGATCGAGGACGGTCACGTGTTCTTCGCACAGCCGCCGCTCTATAAAATCTACCGCAAGGGCGCAAAGCTCGGAAACGAGCGCTACGCCTACACCGAGGAGGAAAAAGAGGAGATCGTTGCCGAAATGGGCGGCGTGAACATCGAAGCCGACCGCTATAAGGGTCTTGGTGAAATGAACCCCGAGCAGCTCTGGGAAACCACGATGGACCCCGCACACCGCACCATCCTGCGTGTTTCGATCGAGGACGCAATGGCTTGCGACGAAATGTTCTCGCTCCTCATGGGCGACAAGGTTGAGCCCGCCGCGTCTTTATCGAGCAAAACGCAAAATTCGCCGAGAATTTGGATATTTAAGGAAAGGTGTTTTTTGCGGGGAAGAAACTTTTTGTAAAAAGTTTCTCCCCCGCACCCCCTCTTCAAAAACCTTCCAGAAGGTGGATCAAGGTGTCAAGGGAATGCTCATTATCTCAAGGTATATATCTTTTTCATGAGTCATTCTGAGCGTGCTTTAGCCCGCGAAGAATCTTCTAACCTGTCGTAACTGTTTGAAAAAGTTAGTAGATTCTTCGCACGCTCACGCGGCTCAGAATGACCCGAAAAAAAGAAAAAGTAACAAAGGGAAAATAAAACGTCAAGATATGCAAAAAACATTTCCTACAAAACTGTTCCGCATATAAACGCAATGATTTTCTCCCACAACCTTTGATTTTTATTCGTCACAATACGCTCTCAAAGACCCCTTGGGGGATCGAAAAGGAACCGTATGAAATTATTTCAAAACAAATTTTTTATCGTATGCCTTTGCGTGGCGGTGGTGCTCTGCGCCGTGCCGTCAACCCTTGCGATCATGGGCTACCGTGGGCTCGCCGAGGATATCGTGGGAACCCTCACCGCGCCGCTTCGTTGGTGCGTTATGGGGATTGTAAACGGCGTGGAAGGCATCGGACGCTATTTCACGAGCATTGATGCCCTGCGGGCTGAAAACGAGGCTTTGAGGGAAGAAATTTCGTCTCTGCGCGAGGACCTCGACCGTGAGGCGATTCTCGAAGCCGAAAACGAGCGCCTGCGTGAGTATCTGAAAATTAAAGAGGAGCATCCCTCCTTTCTGATGCTGGAGGGAATGGTGATCGGATATAGCGCCGACAGCACCGCTTCTAAATTCACGATCAACCGAGGATCGGTCAACGGGGTGGAAAAAAACATGCCCGTGATCGTTCGGCAGGGCGTTGTGGGCTACGTTTCCGACGTTGGGCTCACCTGGTGCACCGTTACCACCATTCTCGAGCAGAACAGCTCGATCGGTGCTTATCTGCCGCGATCGGGCGCGAGCGGAATTCTCACGGGCGACTATACGCTGGCACAGCAGGGTCTTTGCAGGATCGAATATATGGAGGTCGGCTCCGACGTGCAGGTTGGCGATCGCGTTTATTCCAACGGCAACGGTAGCATTTATCCCCCCGACGTCCTCATTGGTGAGGTGGTTTCGGTCGAGATCGACGAATACAGTCGCGTGACCTACGCAAACGTGCGCCTGTCGGTCGATTTTTCCGCCCTGCGTTGGGTCGTGATCCTCACGGGATATGACACCGCCGCATAATATTTTGTGAAATGATTAGATTATAGTTTATCGGAAAGCCTTGCCTCTATCATTCTCGCAAGAAAAATGTAACCTTGTAGGGACCTGACGCCGGGCGGCGTAACGCCCGACGGTCCGCAATCCGAAAATGTTACACGCATTATGGCATGCATGATTACCTGCGCCCGTTGCTGCATTTTCCTTGTAGGGACCGGCTATCCTTTCCTCGGGTCATCTCTGAGAAAAAGTGCTCCGCACTTTAGCGACACGCAAGGCGTTGTCGCGCGCGCAAGCCCCGAAGGATCTTGATACTTTTTTCAAGAAAACTACAAGATTCTTCGCACGCTCACGCGGCTCAGAATGACCCGTGGAGGGTGACGACGGGCAATCGGCAGTACCTATACGTTTCTCGATGAACTTCCCCGTAAGGCAATTAAAAATTGCTTTGAAAAGTTTTTGAAAGGGGGTGCGGGGGAAAAGCTTTTTGCAAAAAAGTTTTCCCCCGCAGAACAAGACCGAAATATCATGCCGAAATATATTATGGGACAGCGTGCGGCGCGGAGGACGGACACGGTGCGGTCGGTCCTGCTGATCGGAGGGCTTGTGACTCTGGCGGCGGTGCTGCAAACAACGCTGATGGGGCGGATACGCCCGTTTGGGATAGTTCCCGACCTGACCATGCTCGCGGTGCTCGGGATCGCATATTTTTGCGGCAGAGAGGCGGGCGCTGTCACGGGACTTGCAGGCGGTGTCCTCATCGACGCGATGGGAGGCAGCAGCGTGACCGTGATGCCGCTTGTTTATCTGATTTTATGCTACACGGTGGGGCATTACGCCAGAGCGGTGATCCCAAAGCGCTTCACGGTCTATCTGATTATGCTCGGTGTGGCGGTGATCGTGCGCAGCGGAGTCACGCTTCTGCTTGCGAGCCTGCAATACGGCAGCTTTTCGCTCCCGCACCTGCTGCTTTATTCCACCCTGCCCGAAATACTCGTTTCGGGAGCGCTCGGTGCCGCGCTCTATTTTCCGCTCCGACTGTTTTGTCGGGTGCTGAACAGGCGGCGTCGAATGATCTGAATTTGCAACACGTGTTGCGAAATTCGGTTTATTTTTGATTGAACAACTCCATTTTATACATTATACGAACAGGAAAGGTATAAAACCGTGGCAAACGAAAAAGACAAAAAGTTAGATCAACAGCAGGAGGCGGCGCTGTTTGAGAACCAAAAGATCGTGGACGTCAGCATGGAGAAGGAAGTGAAAAAATCCTTCATCGAATACTCCATGTCGGTAATCATGGCGCGTGCACTCCCCGACGTGCGCGACGGCATGAAGCCGGGTGCGAGACGTATCCTCTATGCAATGTATGAGGACGGTCTGGTTCATTCCAAGCCCTTCCGCAAGTCGGCAACAACGGTTGGTAACGTGCTCGGACGCTATCATCCGCACGGTGACGCCGCCGTTTACAACACGATGGTGCGCATGGCACAGCCCTTCTCGCTGCGCTATCCGCTCGTTGAGGGTCACGGAAACTTCGGTTCGGTCGATGGCGACCCTGCCGCAGCATACCGTTACACCGAGGCGAGACTCGACCGCATCGCCGACGAAATGATGCGCGATCTCGACAAAAACGTGGTGCCCATGATGCCCAACTTCGACAACCGTTTGCAGGAGCCAACGGTTTTGCCCTCGCGCTTTCCCAACCTGCTCGTCAACGGCTCGATGGGTATTGCGGTCGGTATGGCAACCAACATTCCGCCCCACAACCTGGGCGAGGTGATCGACGCCACCGTTTACCGCATGGACAACCCCGATTGCTCGGTTTCGGAGCTAATGGAATACATCAAGGGCCCCGATTTCCCCACCTACGCCACCATCTACGGCGTCAACGGCATCCGTGCGGCGTATGAAACGGGTAAGGGTCACATCATGGTGCGCTCGCGTGCAACCATCGAGGAGGACCACCGCCGCATCATCTTCACCGAAATTCCGTTCGGTGTCAACAAGAGCCTGCTTTGTGAGTCGATTGCAACCTGCGTCAAGGAAAAGAAGATCGACGGCATCACCGAGCTGCGCGACGAATCGGGCAGAGACGGTATGCGCATTGTGGTGGAATACCGCCGCGACGCCAACGCGCAGGTCATTCTCAATCAGCTCTATAAATTCACCCAGCTGCAGGAGACCTTTGCCATCAACATGCTCGCGCTGGTCAACAACGAGCCCAAGGTGCTCACCCTGCCGCGCATTCTCGACCTTTATATTGCGCACCAGGAGCAGGTGATTATCCGCCGCACGCAGTTTGACCTGGATAAGGCGAAGGCAAAGGCTCATATCTACGAGGGCTATAAGATCGCGCTGGACAACATCGACGAGATCGTGCAGATCATGAAGACCTCGCCCTCGATCCCCGAATCGAAAAAGACGCTCATGGAGCGCTTTGGTCTGTCCGACCTGCAGGCGCAGGCGATCGTGGAAATGACGCTCGGAAAGCTCACGGGCATGGAGCGCAGCAAGATCGAGGATGAGCTCGCACGCCTGCACGCGCTGATTGCCGAGCTTGAGGCGATCCTTGCCGACATGGGCAAGATCCGCCAGATCATCAAGGACGAGATGGGCGAGATCCGCAAAAAATATGCCGACGATCGCCGCACCGACATCGTGCCCGCAGAGCAGGAGATCATCCTTGAGGACCTGATCGAGCGCCACAGCTGCGTCATCACGCTCACGCACGCGGGTTATATCAAGCGCCAGCCTGCCGACACCTACTCCGCGCAGAATCGCGGCGGACGCGGTATCATCGGCATGTCCACCAAGGAGGAGGACTACATCGAGAAGGTGATTGCTGTCAACAGCCACTCCTACCTGATGATGTTCACCAACACGGGCAAGGTGCAAATGCGCAAGGCTTATCTCATTCCCGAGGCGGGCAGAACCGCAAAGGGACAGAATATTGTCAACATCCTCGAGCTCACCGAGGGCGAGAAGATCACGGCATGCATCAGCGTGGACGGCTTCTCGGACGATCGCTATCTCACGATGGTCACGCGCAACGGCGTAATCAAGCGCACCCTGCTTTCGGAATACGAATACCAGCGCAAGGGCGGCAAGATCGCGCTTAACCTCGACGAGGGTGACGAGCTCGTGTTCGTGGTTGCAACCGAGGGCGAATGCGACCTGCTCATTGCAACCGCACAGGGTCAGGCAGTGCGCTTCTCGGAGGGCAACGTGCGCGCAATGGGACGCACCGCACGCGGCGTGCGCGGCATCAGCCTGCGCGACGGCGACTACGTGGCTGGCGTTTGCGTGGTAGAGGAGGGCATGGACCTGCTCTGCATCACCGAAAACGGCTTTGGAAAGCGCAGCCCGTTCGACGATTTCCGCCTGATGAAGAATCGCGGCGGCTATGGCGTCACCTGCTACAACCTCACCGAAAAGAGCGGCATCCTCACGGGCATCGCCGCTGTGGACGACAGCATGGACCTGATGATGATCACCGATTCGGGCACGATCATCCGCACGCCTGTGGAGGGCATCCCGAGCCGTTCGAGAAGCGCGGGCGGTGTCATTGTGATGCGCCTGGGCGAGGACCAGAAGCTGGTCAACTTCACCACCACGCCGCATAGCGACGAGGGCGACGTAGAGACCGTTGAGGTCGCCGATGACGCTGCGGCTGAACCGACCGACGCACCCGAAGGAGCACCCGCCGCAGAGGCGGCAGAGGAGCCCGTAGAGGAGACTCCCACGGAGGAATAAGACGCATGAAGGCAACGAAGGCGATCAAGCGCACAGGGCTTTTGCTTCTTGCGCTCTGCATGCTCTCCACGCTGCTGCTCAACCTCGCATCCTGCGCACGCGCGCCGCGCGTGGAGGAGGTCTATGACCGCGTGGTCGAGCTGCTCGACGGAGCGTATGAGCTCAACACCGTGTTCTACGGCGAGGGTCTGCCCGTTTGGGCAACCGACTCGGATTTTGCCGAATTTTCGCACCTGTATTTCGATTTTCCCTACAAGGGCGACTACGAGCGCGTCAAGCCGCAGGCAAATTTCGGTAGCGTGGACGAGATCAAAATTGCCGCCGCACGCATTTACAGCATGGAATATCTCGAGGGAGTTCTCTTTCCCGCCGCATTCGACGGCCTCGCCGCCGGTACCGTTGTGGCAGGCTCACGCTACCTCGAGGAGGGGGACGTCCTCTATCAGTCCACCGACGAGAGCTTCGACCTGCGCGGCATCCCGATCTATGATTACTCCACCATGAGAGTCGTCCCCGTCGGAAAACGCGACGTCTGTCTCGTTGAGCTCGATTATTACCTCGATATCTATCCCAACACCCGTCAGGTTGCCTCCATTCGCCTCACACTCGAGGAGGACGGCGCCTGGTACCTCTCCTCGTTTAGTGGATGAGAGGGGAATTGGTTTTATGCAGGGGGAGGGAGCGAAACTTTTGAAAAAGTTTCGCTCCCTCCCCCTGCACCC
>CAJKPX010000075.1 GCA_905201895.1 uncultured Eubacteriales bacterium
AGAAGTTTTCCCCACAAACAAGAAAACACAATCATTTTACGCTAACGAAGCTTTTGCTCAAAAAGCGCCTCTCCCCTCCCCTGCAAAAAAATCCATCACTTCTCAAACCCATGCACGAAGCCCGAGACGTCGGCGGAGCAGATGTCGCCGCCGATGACGCGGTTGCGGTAGACGAGGACGTTGGCGTAGACGGTGCCGTTGTAGCCCTCGTAGTTGGTTACCGAGAAGGTATAGCGAGTGACTTCCTTATTTTTATATTTGGTGAGGTTGAGCCCTTGGGATTTCTGAAGCTCGTTGTAGGCGGCAAAAACCTTGTCAAACTCTGCGGGGATCGTCACGGTCTTGGTCTCGATTGGCTCGGGGGCAACGGTCCAGCCAAACTGCGAGAGAAACTCGGCGGCGTCTGCGGCGGTTTTTACTTTGTCGTAGGAATAACTCACCGAGGTATCGTCGGGCGAGGCGCCCGTTTGTGAGGTGATGGCATAGGTAGGAACGAATGCAATGAGTGTGATAAGCACCGTGAGTGCCACGCAGATCACTCCCACGAGCTTGATGGTGCTTGCACGGAACGAATAGATAAACATAAAAGCGCCTCCCGTCGTTTCAAATATTTCTGTTAGAATATATGAAACGGGCAGACGCTTTATGTATGAAAGATTGAAATATCAACGGCTCTTGCTGCCGCCTCTTTTGCCACACGCACGCCGTTGGAGTGTGCGCAGACGTTGTGGAGCAGTCCCAGCATCATAAAGGTTGCGAGCATCGAGGAGCCGCCGCAGGAGAGGAGGGGCAGCGTGATGCCGATTACGGGGAGCATGGCAAAGCACATGCCAACGTTGAGCAGAATTTGCACAACGAGCATGCCGCCGATTCCGGCGCAGATGAACCCTCCGTAGTCGGAGCGGCTCGCGTGTTTTGCAATGAGGAAGATGCGCGCCACCATCACGGCAAAAATCAGCAGCACGAGCGCACCGCCGAAAAAGCCAAATTTCTCGCAGATGGTGGCGAAGATAAAGTCGGTGTGGGATGCGGGCAGGATTTCGTAGTATTCGCCGCCGAGCACGCCACAGCCGAAAAATTCGCCCGCCATAATCGCGGAGCGGCTGAGCAACGGCTGCATGCCCTTGTCAAGCGGATCAAGCTCGGGGTTGAAGCCCACGATGATGCGCTCTCGCTGATAGTCGGCAAGATGGTCCCAAAGGATGGGAAAGATCAAAATGACCAGAGCTGCGGCACCGAGGAAATATCCCCAATGCAGACCGGCGCAAAAGAGCATGATGGCGAGGATCGCCATGTAGATCAGCGCAACGCCGAGGTCTCCCGAAACCAGGATCGGACCCACCACAACGATCGCATGCGCGGCAAGCAGGAGAACGGTGAGCGGACGGTTGATGTGATCCTGCACCGTGAACAGATGTTTGGAGAAGGTGCAGATAAAGGTGAATTTCACAAATTCCGACGGTTGGATCATAAAGCCTGTACCCGGAATTTTGAGCCAGCTTTTGTTGGCGGTTTCCATGTTCTGTCCGCTCTCGCCAAAGAGAAGGGTTGCCACCAGCAGGAGCACCGAGCCAATCAGCATCCAGAGCCAAAGCTTGTCCACGAGCGCACGGAAGTCGAAAAAGGCGATCAAAACCGTGACGAACAGACCCACCACGAAGATTGCCACCTGCATTTTGAGCTTGGACATACCGAAATTGTCAACCGCACCGAAGACCGTGACAATGCTGATCAAGGAGAGCAGCGTGGCACAGATAAAGAGGACGGGATCCATGTTGCAAATTGCTTCTTTGATTGTGTTCTTGATCCGCTCGAGTGTGAGTTCGCGGCGCATCCTATCCATTCGCCCGCCTCCTTTCTTGTATCGTGTTTTTCAGCCGCTACGGACAGTTTGAGCACGTGCAATTTGATAAAGCCAACCGCGCACATCCTGCTGCTTTTACCTTCGTTATTTTTCAGGGTAGTGGTCCCTGAAAATATCGGCAGAACCTGTGCCTTGAGTGATTGGACAATACCACTTGCAGCTATCATCTTCCTTCGGGGAAGAAAGCCGACTACACGCACATCCTGCCGCTTTTTACTTTCATAATTTTTCAGGGTAGTGGTCCCTGAAAAATATCGGCAGAACCTGTGCCTTGAGCGATTGAACAATATCACGTGCAGCTATCATCTTCCTTCGGGAAAGAAAGCCGACAACACGCACATCCTGCCGCTTTTTACTTTCATAATTTTTCAGGGTAGTGGCCCCTGAAAAATATCGGCAGTATCTGTGCCTTGAGTGATTGGACAATACCACTTACAGCTATTATCTTCCTTCGGGAAAGTTTTGAAGGGGTGTGGGGAAACTTTTTCAAAAGTTTCCCCACAAAAAACATCTCATATCAATACTGTCTGCCCCAGATCACCATGCGCTTAGCAGGCTTGCCGCAGCAAACGCAGGTTTCGCCGAGCTGCTCCTGCACAAAGGGGATGCAACGCGACTTCACGCCGCCCGTGACGTCCTTGAGCTCCTCCTCGCAGGCGGTCTCGCCACACCACATAGCTTTGATATAGCCCTCCTTGTTTGCGGCGATGTCAAGGAATTCCTCGCGGTCACGTGCCACGTAGGTGCGGTTGGTGCGGTTCTCAAGCGCGCGGTTGTAGAGCTCGTCGTGCACCATCTGAAGTGCCTTTTCAACCTCCTCCTCGAGGTTGTCAAGAGAAACGAAAATCTTTTCGCGCGTAACGCGGCTGACCAGCACGCAGGAGTTGTTCTCAATATCGCGCGGACCGATCTCCAAACGAAGCGGAACGCCCTTCATCTCATATTGGCTGAACTTCCAGCCGGTGGAGTTGTCGCTGTCATCGAGCTTGACGCGGAAGCGCTTGGAAAGCGCCGTTTTAAGCTCGTTTGCCTTTTCCAGCACGCCCTCCTTGTGCTGTGCCACGGGAATGATGGCAAGCTGGATGGGAGCGATCTTCGGAGGCAGGATCAAGCCGTTGTCATCGCCGTGCGTCATGATGATCGCGCCGATCATACGAGTGGAGACGCCCCAGGAGGTCTGGTGCGGATATTTCTGGGTGTTGTCGCGACCCGTGAACATAATGTCGAACGCTTTTGCAAAGCCATCGCCGAAATAGTGCGTGGTTCCGCCCTGAAGCGCCACGCCGTTGTGCATCATCGGCTCGTTGGTGTAGGTCTCCTCGGCGCCCGCAAATTTTTCCTTTTCGGTCTTGCGTCCCGTGTAGGCGGGAATTGCCAGCGACTCGGCATAGAAATCCTCATAGACCTTGAGCATGCGGAGCGTTTCCTCTCGCGCCTCCTCCTCGGTCTCGTGCATGGTGTGACCCTCCTGCCAGAGGAACTCGGAGGTGCGCAGGAAGGGACGGGTGGTCTTTTCCCAACGAACCACGTTACACCACTGGTTGTAGAGCTTGGGCAGATCGCGGTAGGATTGGATGATGTTGCGGAAGTGCTCGCAGAAAAGCGTTTCGGAGGTGGGGCGAACGATGAGACGCTCGGAGAGCGTGGTGCCGCCGCCAACCGTTACGATTGCGCACTCGGGCGCAAAGCCCTCCACGTGGTCCTTCTCCTTTTGGAGAAGCGACTCGGGGATGAACATGGGCATATAGACGTTTTCATGTCCGAGCTCCTTGAAGCGCGCGTCGAGGTCCTTTTGGATATTCTCCCAGATCGCATAGCCGTAGGGGCGGATAATCATGCAGCCCTTGACGCCCGAATAATCAACGAGCTCGGCTTTCTTTACTACGTCGGTGTACCATTGCGCGAAGTCAACGTCCATCGACGTGATCTGTTCGACCATTTTTGCATTGTTCTTTGCCATAACAAAATCCTTCCTTTCTCCGCAGAAAATGCCTGCGGAGCGATGTCGCATAAAAGCAGAATATTACATAATAATAATTATAGCGCAAGAGATGGGAAATGTCAAGACGTAAGGGGGATTTTCTTTTTGGTGTGGGGTGAAGAAATCGAAAAAGAGGAGCAGGGACGCCGCGCGGGACGGTCGGTTGACCTCTTTGGGCTGCGCGTGGATAATCTGGACGCCGACGAGGCTATAAAGATGGCACTGCGGGAGGGGCAGGGCACCTGCTGGGTGGTGACACCCAACGCCGTGATGCTTGACGCATGCCGACGGGATGCGCTGCTTTGCAGCCTGCTCAACCGTGCGGATCTGTCGGTTGCCGACGGTGCGGGGGTGCTGCTGGCGGCGCGCCGTCAGGGGACGCCTCTGCGTGCACGCGTTGCGGGAATCGAGCTGGGGGAGCGTCTGCTTGCGGGGGCGGCGGAGTCGGGCTTGCGCGTTTTTCTGCTCGGTGGCAGAGCAGGGGTTGCCGAGCGTGCCGCCGGGCGGCTTGTGCAGCGCTACCCGAGACTGTGCGTTTGCGGTGCCTGCGACGGTTATTTTGAGAAAGAGGGCGAGGCAGACCGATGCGTGACCGAATATATCCGCGCCACTCGCCCCGATATTCTGTTCGTTTGCATGGGCTTTCCCTTGCAGGAGCGTTGGATCGAGGCGCACCTGCATCTGTTGCCCGATCTGCGCGTGGTGGCGGGGCTGGGCGGCTCGCTCGACGTTTGGGCGGGGGATATCCGCCGTGCGCCGCGGCTTGTTTCCCGCGTTGGTCTCGAATGGGCGTGGCGCATGGCGCGCGAGCCGAGGAGACTGCGGCAGCTGCCTGCGATCTTGAGGACGTTAAAAAAATAGGGAACATTCCAGATCGCGGTGGGAATGTCGGGATACAAAAAAGGGTGTTTCCAATGCAGCTCGCATTGGAGACACCCCGAATTTTTTAGTTTGCCGATGGCTCAATCACGCCATCGCTGCAGCGAACCGTAAACGCCGCCGCGCCGTGGTTCCATCCGGCCTCTTTTTTGATTGTTTCCCATTGCTCCAGCGTGCCCTCAAAGATCACCTCGGTGAGCTTGGGGCTGTTGTGAAACGCACCCGCGCCGATATCTTTGATTGTTGCGGGGAGCGTGATGCGCTCCAGCGCGGGCAGCTCGGCAAAGGCACCGATTATGATGTGTGTGACCGCTACCTCCTGCTCTGACGACGTGTTGGTGTTGGACATGCTGGGGTCAACCGAGGAGAACAGCGTTTTGGACACGATTACCGATTTGAGATTGGCTCTGACGTACGCAGAGATCTCGTCATTGAGGAATTGATAATACTTGCCGTTCTCCGCCATATAGAAGCTCGCGATTGCATAACTGTTCACCATACTGCCTATGTTTCCTTCAAGGAAAGTGATCGAGCCTTGTTCGGACTCGACCAGGAATCCGTTTTTGTAAACGTAAGTAGGCGAGTCGATTATGCCGACGCCCCAGGTCGGGAGCCCCTGTTGAACCGAGATGATGGGGCCGTCATTGGAGTTTAATCCGTGCTTTCCCGTTTCGTCGGAAACGGTTTCCTTTTCAGGTAGTTGATCTGTGCTTTCAACCGAGCTCTCGCCCGATTGCGTATCGGTTTCATTCGGATCATCCGTTGCGGTATCATTTTTGGAGGAGGCGTTTGTGAAGACGTTTACATACGTCAGGGCAAGGTTTTCAATCAGCCAGGTTGACTCGTATCCGTCCTCATAGGTAATGTGAATCAGATCACCGTCATACCGAACCGATTTGATGGCGATCGGATCGATCGTGCCGTTGTTTTTGTTCGGGGAAAGCAGGCTCTCCAAATCGCAGCTCGCGAGGAGCAGAGTCAGCGAGAGCAGGGCAATGACAAGGGAAAGGATACGAAGAAACGTCTTTTTCATAGTGTGTTTGGCTCCTTTTCGTTTCGCTTTGTTTGATAGGTTCAGTATACCATATTCGGATTGCGGTGTCAAGCCTTTTCTTGAGAGTCCGAATGTTCGCAAAATGCACATAATAAAAAGGCTTGCTTTGTTCAAAACGATAAAAATCTACAAAATTGATAAATTTTTCTCAAACCCCTTGTATATTTGGGAAAAATAAGGTAAAATATAGTGTGTATGGGAAAAATATGCTCCCAGCCAAAGAGGTTTCAAAAAAATACAATATAAAACGGAGGATTATTCCAATGGCAAACGTAAAAGTTGCGATTAACGGTTTCGGTCGTATCGGCCGTCTGGCATTCCGTCAGATGTTCGGTGCAAAGGGTTATCAGGTTGTTGCGATCAACGACCTCACCAAGCCCTCCATGCTCGCTCACCTTCTCAAGTATGACTCTGCTCAGGGCAGATACAACCACGAGGTTAGCGCAGACGATGAGGCTGGTACCATCACCGTTGACGGCAAGACCATCAAGATCTACGCTGAGAAGGACGCTGTAAACCTTCCTTGGAAGAAGCTCAAGATCGACGTTGTTCTCGAGTGCACCGGTTTCTACTGCTCCAAGGATAAGTCCATGGCTCACGTTAAGGCAGGCGCTAAGAAGGTTGTTATCTCTGCTCCCGCAGGCAACGACCTCAAGACCATCGTTTACTCTGTAAACGAGAACACCCTCACCGCTGATGACCAGATCATCTCGGCTGCATCCTGCACCACCAACTGCCTCGCTCCTATGGCAAAGGCTCTCAACGACTACGCTCCCATCCAGTCCGGTATCATGACCACCGTTCATGCATTCACCGGTGACCAGATGGTTCTCGATGGCCCCCACAGAAAGGGTGACCTCCGCCGTGCTCGCGCTGCAGCTGTGAACATTGTTCCCAACTCCACCGGCGCTGCAAAGGCAATCGGCCTCGTTATCCCCGAGCTCAACGGCAAGCTGATCGGTTCCGCTCAGCGTGTTCCCGTTCCCACGGGTTCCACCACTCTGCTTGTTGCAGTTGTTAAGGGCAAGGATATCACCAAGGACGGCATCAACGCTGCTATGAAGGCTGCTGCATCCGATTCCTTCGGCTACACCGAGGAGCAGCTCGTTTCCTCCGATATCATCGGCATCACCTACGGTTCTCTCTTCGATGCAACCCAGACCATGGTTGCAAAGATCGACGACGATACCTACCAGGTACAGGTTGTTTCGTGGTACGACAACGAGAACTCCTACACCAGCCAGATGGTTCGCACCATCAAGTATTTCGCAAACGTGAAATAAGAGTTCAAGACATAAAAAGAAGCATGGAATTTCCATGCTTCTTTTTTATTGCAGAAAGCTGTTCATGGCTGCTGGGTGGAGTAAAGCACATCCAGTGTTTCATCGGTAATGGTTTGTAAAGCGCCGCAAAGGCATCCTTTTCCATAAGTAGTGTAGGATTTCCCGTCAATCTCTATAATAATTTTAGTGCAAATATAAGTCATCAGGCCGCTTTGATCCAATGGAATGCGAATTTCGCCATCGGAAAGCTGTTCGGCGGATAATTCCACGAACTGATCCGGAGCGTAATAGATTTGGCAGGCATCCACCATATCGGAAAACTGATAGTTACAGAGCAACTGTTCCGGATTGGAAGAGGCGGCAGGGGAACTCCAGGGATCTACATAAGCGTTCCCGGTTTCTTCTCCTACATCAAAATAAATGGGGGAGAGGGGCAGTTCCAATACGGTATCCGGGCAGATCAGATTTAATTGATTGACAGTAAAGGTGCCCTGACGGCTGCATACATAGTTCAAGATCAGGCCAAAAGTAAGGTATTTGGGATTGGGGGTGTTGCTGTCAGTTTGTTCCAGCGAGAAGCCGGACACTTCCAGGCCGTACACCTCTGCATTCTCAAAGGAGCAGGAAACAACAGATTCCAGCTGTTTTTGCAATCTTTTCTGCTGAGCCGGAAAGAACAACGTGAAAGCGATTCCGTTTTCTGTGTTTTGCGGAACGGCGATATAAGCAGGCATTTCAAATACTCCGATGTGTTTTTCAGTTCGGCATCCGCACAATAGCAAAAGAAGTGCGAGCATAAACGATAGAAAAGAAATGCGTCTTTTCACAAAACTCACCTCCTCATATATGGTTATGAAATACATTCGTCAATTTGCAGGAAATTCCTGCCGGATTATGAAAAATTATTAAGAAAATAAAAAAACATGCCGCAAGGCATGTTTTGAAACAGAACTTAATCATCAACTTCCGAGCTGTAATCCTCAGATCGAACGGAGAGATTTCGCTTTTTTAAGCGGGAATAGATGAATTGCCGCAAAACCGAATAGAGCACTGCAAACAGCGGAATTCCCAGGATAGTACCCGGGAGCCCAAACAGACCGCCGCCCAGCAAGATTGCGAAAACAACCCAGAATTTTGTGAGTCCGGTGGATTCCCCGAGTATTTTGGGTGCAATGAGATGTGCCTCCAACTGCTGAATACAAATGGTAACAATCAGCAATGTCAGTGCATATGCCGGGGAGACAACGAACAACAATAACATGGAGATGGCCGCACCAATGACCGGACCGATATAAGGAATAATATCGGTAATGCCGATAATTACACTGATCAGCGGTGCATAGGGCACGCGGCAAATGGTAAGTATCAGAAAGTGCAGGCTGCCAATAATCAGGGCTTCCAACAGCACATTGGAAATATAAGCCCCGAAAATCTCGTTGCTTTCGCGGGTCAGCGCAATGGTGTTATCGGCATAGCGCTTATTGAAAAGCGCGTAAATCACTTTTTTGGCCTGTGAGATAAGCAAATCTTTGGAAAGCAGCGTATAGATGCTGATTACAATGGCCAAAACGGCATCGCTGGTGTAAGAGACGATTTTAGTAGCAATGTCGATACCGGCATTGGCGATATCAGGGATCACCGTCTTCAGATATGAGAAAGCTTTGCTGAAAAGATTGCTGAGAGAAATACCGCCTTCAACGAACTCCTCGATGTTGAGTGCATGTGCTGTCTGTTGCAGCCAGATATCCAGACTGGATAAATAGTCGGGCAGGTTTTCGGCAAAAACCGAAATACTGTAACTGATCTGCGGCACAAGGACAGCCATCAGAGCAACGATAAAGGCAATAAAGAGGATATAGACTGAAGCAATGGAAAGGCCGTTAATCAGTTTGCGCCGGGGCTTTTTAGGCGTGGCTAAAAAGTGAAAAACCTTTCGCTTGAAAAATTTCATGGGGCGATTCAGGATGTAGGCGATGGCGAACCCCCATAAGACAGGAGTAATGACGTCGATGAACTTCCCCAAAGCTGCGGTGATACCGCCGAAATTCAGCAATAAAACAACTACTATTGCAGTGGCAGCCAGTACCAAAAAGGCATATACGGCAACCGTAGTATATTTACGATTCCAATCTATTTTCATTGCAATGCAAAACTCCCCAAAGAACTTCTTTTAGGAATTATACCATATTTTCCTCATTTGTATGCACAGTGGCCCCGGTATTTTTATTAATTCTTAAGAAAGGCAAATAGCGATCGGAAGCTTTTGCAAGCGTATAAATCAGAAAAATATGGATGGGCAGCATGATAAAGGTGGATAAGGCTCTGAACCAAGCAATTTGTGCAGGTAAAAATCCCATCAAAATGAGTGTCAGCGTGTTGATAATAAAGGAGCAGAGTATTTGTGTGAAAGCAGTGCTCAGGCTGATACGCAGCAGGGAATGCTTTTGGCTTTTGAGAAAAAACAGAGCGGGCAGAATTCCCATCAATGCATTGGTAATAGTAAAAATCGGGTTATAGCTGCCGAGCGGTCGGATGATATAGACCAGGATATCTGTCAGCGCCCCGACTAACCCACCGTAAACAGGCCCTAACATCATGCCGGAAAACATAATGGTTGTCGGAGAAAGATTGATATCCTTGACTAATCCGCCAAACATATCCACTGTAATGCCGAGGAATAATTTCAAAACGACAGAAATAGAAGTAAGTAGAGCAGCGAAAACAGTAAACTTGAGTTGATTGTGTTTGTTCATACATGATTCCTTTCAGGAATGACGCATAAAATTACTGCTTGCTTCAATAAAAAAAGAGGCACCGCAAAATAATAGCCGGATGCCTTTTCTGTTGATGGCAGCGGACGCGGGAACGGGGGCGAATATTCGCACTCTATGGGCAACATCCCATCCCATATGATACCGCCGAATCCCTACTCTGCGCATTCAAACAAACTATAGCATATTACAGAGTGCTTCGCAACGGAAATTAAAAAGGAAAATCATATAGAAATCTTTATGAAACATATTCTTTCCAGAAGAGATACACCGGAAAATTTGAGCGCCCACTATGGAATACCCGTTTGTATGCTGTACCGGGCTAATGCCGGAAAAATATGG
>CAJKPX010000076.1 GCA_905201895.1 uncultured Eubacteriales bacterium
CCCCTGCCCCCTGCACCCCCACCCCTCTTTTCAAAAACTTTTTCAAAAAAAGGAAGAAAAAGGGCTTTCCGCTTGCGTTCTCATGCTCGAAGGATAGCAGGACTTGACAATTCCGCCATTCTATGCTATAATGAATGTGGGGAAATCCCAAAAACATGCAAAAACAGGAGGATAAAACAATGAAGCTACGCAAGGCTACCGCGCTTGTGCTCTGTGTTGCAATGCTCGCGGCTCTGCTCGTTGGATGTGCGCGACGCCCGAAATATGAGCTTGGGCACGATGCGCTCAACGTCATGTGGAATGACTATGTGGTCGAACAAAAGAACCCGCTTGGCGGCGTGCTTCCATTCTATTTGGGAGAACGCTCATTGCATATGACTACAACAGGAGACTTGAATACGCGCCCGCTTATCATGCAGGAGGAAGGCTATACCAATTCTGAGGATATTGCCGATTTGATCGACGTGCTTGCGCGTGTGACCCGTGAGCTGAAAAATCCGCTCGACGCGCAGGATGAGGCGGTGCAGGGAATCTCCGAATACGATTGCTTGGGAGTTCTGTTCCCAACGGGTAGTAAATACACTCATTTGCTTGAGGATAAGGAAAGGCATTCGACATTTGGACCGGGAACGGTTAAGATCTGGTTGTTTGAGAACCGTGTGCTCAGGATCTCCATGGAGGGCGCAGAAAAATCCGCTATCTTCCAACTGTCCGAGCGGGCATATCAGGACACGCTCGAGGTTATGCAAAGAATCGTCACCGAAGCCTGATTACACAAAAGAACGTGGCAGTCTCGCATTTGAGACTGCCGCGTTTTTTGTATTTTCCCTCATAAACAGACAGATATTCACTTGTTGATTGCATCAAAACTCCCCCCCCTTTTTCCTTCTTTGAAAGGTTTTTGAAAGAGGGAGGGAGCGCGAGGGAGGGAGAGAACTTTTTGCAAAAAGTTCTCTCCCTCCCTCGCATAAACCTCTATTCAGTTAAAATAGCCTTCTTTGTAGAGGAGCTCAGCGATCAGGACCGCACCGCCTGCCGCGCCGCGGAGGGTGTTGTGCGAGAGACCAACGAACTTATAGTCAAAGAGGGTATCCTCGCGCAGTCTGCCAACCGTCACGCCCATACCGCCGTAGATATCGCGGTCGAGCTTTGCCTGCGGGCGGTTGTCCTCCTCAAAGTAGGTGATAAACTGCTCGGGAGCGTGGGGCAGACCCAGCGCCTGGGGCTTACCCGAAAAATTCTTCCAAGCGTCAAGGATCTCTTCCTTGGTGGGCTTGTTTTCAAAGCGCACGAACACAGCCGCGGTGTGACCGTCGGTCACGGGAACGCGGATGCACTGGGTGGTGATCAGGGGAGCGTCAGCCTTCACGATCTCGCCGTTTTCCACCTTACCCCAAACGCGCAGGGGCTCCTGCTCGCTCTTTTCCTCCTCGCCGCCGATGTAGGGGATCACGTTGTCGATCATCTCAGGCCACTCGCGGAAGGTTTTGCCGGCACCCGAGATCGCCTGATAGGTTGTTGCAACAACCTCCGTGATGCCGTACTTGCGCAGAGGCGTGAGCGCGGGAACGTAGGATTGGATCGAGCAGTTGGGTTTCACGGCAATGAATCCGCGCTTGGTGCCGAGTCTCTTTCTCTGTGCCTCGATCACGGCGAGGTGCTCGTCGTTGATCTCCGGGATCACCATAGGAACGTCGGGAGTCCAGCGGTGTGCCGAGTTGTTCGACACCACGGGGATCTCTGCCTTGGCATATGCCTCCTCCAGCGCACGGATTTCATCCTTCTTCATGTCAACCGCGCAGAACACAAAGGAGCATTGCTTGCCAACCTCCTCGATCTGTGCCGCGTCGAGAACAACCATGCTCTTGTATTTCTCGGGCATGGGGGTGGTCATCTTCCAGCGAGCGCCAACAGCCTCCTCGTAGGTCTTGCCTGCCGAGCGTGCGGATGCCGCCAAAACCGAAACCTCAAAATAGGGATGATCCTCCAGGAGCGTCAGAAAACGCTGACCGACCATACCGGTCGCACCGATCACACCAACCTTCATTTTACTCATAGCTTTGGTCCTTTCTGTATCAAAATCGGATTTCTGTATGATTTTGCATTTTTATTCATCAATTATAGCATATTTTTTTTGACTTTGCAAGAGCTTCTTGACTTTTTTTTGAGGAAATAGTATAATAAAAGGCAAGGAAATTTATGCGATATGCCGAATTTGGCATGGAGGGAGACACAAATGAAGCTGAATCTGGTTGCAACCTGCCTGTTTGGGCTGGAAAAGCTGCTTGGCGAGGAGCTCGACGCGCTCGGATTGGAACGCACGGAAACGATGGACGGACGCGTGTTTTTCAGAGGCGAGCCCGCCGACGTTGCGCGTGCAAATCTGCACCTGCGCTGTGCCGAGCACGTTTTCATTCTGCTCGGGCGCTTTTCCGCCACCACCTTTGCCGAGCTGTTCGACGGCGTGAGAGCGCTTCCGTGGGAGGATTGGATCGGCAAGCTCGATGCCTTTCCTGTCAAGGGGCACGCTATCAAAAGCAAGCTTTTCTCGGTTCCCGATTGTCAGAGCATCGTGAAAAAAGCCATCGTGGAGCGGCTTTCCGCACATTACGGTGTGAAATGGTTTGCCGAGACCGAAGCGAAATATCAGATCGAGTTCTTCCTGTTCAAGGACGTTGTTTCTCTCATGATCGACACCTCGGGCATCCCGCTCCACAAGCGCGGATACCGCCCTGCCGCAGGTCCGGCACCGCTGCGAGAGACGCTTGCCGCCGCCCTGGCTCTCACCGCGCGTCCACGCGAGGACGTTCTCTTTTGGGACCCCATGTGCGGCTCTGGTACGATCGCGATTGAGGCGGCACTGATCCTCGCAAATCGCGCGCCCGGCTTGGGACGCAGCTTTGCTGCCGAGTCCTTTGGGCAAATCCCCGCGAGTGCCTGGCGTGAGGCGCGTGAGGCGGCAGAGGACGCGATCCGACGCGACGCCTCGTTTGAAGTATATGCATCCGACATCGACGAGGAGATTCTCGACGTGGTTTATGAGAACGCCCTGCGCGCGGGTGTGGAGGAGCACATGAATATTTTTGCCGCAGACGTGCGCAAGATCAAAAAGGAGGATCGCCGCGGCACGGTGGTCTGCAATCCGCCCTACGGAGAGCGCCTGCTCACCCCTGCCGAGGCAGAGCAGCTCTATCGCGACATGGGCCGTGCCTTTGCCGATCTCGCCCCGTGGCAGATCTATATCATCACCTCGCACCCCGCGTTTGAGAAATTCTACGGCAGACGCGCCGACAAGGTGCGCAAGCTCTACAACGGCATGATTCCCTGTAATCTCTATCAGTATTTCAAGCCGCAGGGGGAGAAGCGAAAAGGGGACTTCCCCCAAAAAAGGAGAACGTGAGGTCCAAATGGTTACGATCAAAACCGAAAGGCTTATCCTTCGCAATCTTGCCGAAGAAGATGCGGATGTGATTTTTGAGTACCGCAATCACGAAATTTGCGCCAAATATCAGCGCGGTCAGGTAAAAGAGTACGGGGCGATCTGCGAGCTGATCGAGCAGCATAAAAACGATGCGATCACCGTGGACGAAGCGTTTATGATCGCGGTTGTGCTGAAGCAAACCAACGAAATGATCGGCGAAATTGTGGTCATGCCCGAGGACGGTACCATTTCCATCGGCTTCACCTTTCATCCCCGGTATCACCGTCGGGGCTATGCGTTTGAAGCTTTGACGGCGCTCATTGATCTGCTTCATGCAAGCTATCCGTCATGGGATTTCATCAGCTTCACAGACCCGGAGAACGTGGCAAGCATGGGACTGCTGACCAAATTAGGCTATCAGAATATGGGCTATCTGCCATCAATGGACTCGCAGGTGTTTGGCAAATGGTTGACACCTGCAACCGAGACGGAGATCGCTCGGGCGATAGAGCGCGGGAAGGTGTGAGTGAGCCCTACACCTATGAAAAACTAACGAATATGTACCGCTATCTCAATGATAAGGGCGAGCTATATTTCATCGAGGTGCGCGAGGCGGGCGAATGGAAGCCGATCGGTGACGTCACCTTTTGGCAAGAGGATATGCCGATCGTGATCGGGGACGCGCGATACCGTGGGCGCGGCATGCTATGCTTTGGCTGCCGTTGGACTTGCTTCGCTGATCAAAAGACGGATACAGCCCGTGAGAAAATAAACGACAAGGGGTGTCTCAATGCGGATTGCATTTGAGACACCCCTTGTTTGACGCTTATTTGAAAATCTTATGCTTGATCCGTGACGCGAGCATGCGCAGCTTGTGAAAGGGTAGGCGGATCGGGTAGATCGCCTGCCAGAAGGCTGCGTAGCGACGGTAGCCCTTGTGGTCGGCGGTGTAGTGCTTTTTGCCGCGCCAAAACTCCACCATCACGCCAACGATCCATTCGTCGGGAATCTTCTCGAGCCGATAGGTGTTGTCGCCGCGAATGATATAGTAGCCGTCGCGCACGTCGATCACGCGGTGCAAAACGAATTTGCCGTCGGGCAAGCGGTAGAGCGGCAGATCGTATTTTTGGAGCCGTTTGTCGCCGAGGGGCTTGATGAGCACGCGGTCGCGTCGGTTGCGCAGCATCGGCTTCATGCTCACGCCAACCGTGGTGCTGATATAGTAGCCCTCCTCGCGCAGCTGACTCTCAATATTGCCGGAGTCGATCATACCAAAACGCCGCTCTCTGCAAGCTGCTCCACGATCGCGTGCACGTCGCGTGCGGCGATCTCGCGCTCCACCTCGTATTCGGAAAGCAGCGCATCCACGAGCTCCTCCTCGGTGCAGTCGCGCTCTGCCATGCGCTTCCAGAGAAACGCGCCGGTTTCATTGAGACGGATCATGCCGTGAAATGTCATGCTGGTTTTTCCAACGGGAACCGCGATATAGGATGCGCCCACCTGTTGGATTGTGAAATCGGGATTGATCTGCATAGCGATATATCTCCTTTTTTGTCTTTATGCATGGCGCATGGTGTTCCATGCGAGAAGTGCCGCTTCGTCTGAAATATTGCAGGCAAGCACGTAGTAGGGAACCGCGCGAACGAGACCGTCCATGAGCATGAGTCGGCGGTTGACCGAGTTGCGCTCTCCGCGCAGGTAGAGCTGATGGAGCACGCGGCTGACCACCTCACTCTCGTCTGCCCGACGGATGCTGTTCTCAATGCCGCGCTCGATAAAGCAGACCGCCGCAAGCGGTGCCGAGATGTTCTCGCCCCAATTTTCCTTGCCGTTCCAGGGGGTACCGAACACCGTGATTGAGCCGTCGGGCTCGAGTCGGTAGAGCGGTTTGTCGCCGTTGAGCACGCGCGCATGCGGTACGTTCTTGAGCCAAAGCGCGGTGTGAGTCGATTTTCCAACGCCGCTCCGTGCGGTAAAGGCGTAGGCATAGCCGTCCACCTCAATCACCGACGAGTGCATCAGAAAGACGTTGTAGTCCGAAATTTGATCGCAGATATGACGATAGGTGCAGATGCTCTCGCAGTAGCCCTCGGAAAACTCTCCGAGCTGTTGCTCCGCGGCGATTTCTTCGGGAGTCACCGACACCGAAAAATCGGCGTTCTCCCCCTCGCAGATGTAATTTTTGCATTGCGCCTGCACAAACGGGTATCGGTTTTCCACGCGGATCCGAATTCCCGCAAGCTGAATGACGAACATAGGCTGCTCCTTTCGAGTCTTTCTTCTATTGTAACACAAACGCCGACCGTTTGCAAGTGTTTTCGCGTTTTTTATTGAAATCCGGACAGGCTTGTCCAGGCTTACTGCGCATTGAGATAGGCGGCGGCAGCGTTGTCGTCATTGGTGAGAAACACGTCCACGTCACGCACCGAGCAGAGGCGGTGGACCGAGGATCTGCCGAGCTTGGTGGCATCAAGCAGAAGGACCGAGCGGTTGGCGGCTCGCATCATGAGTCCACGCAGCTTGTTTTCCTCCTCGGAGGGGTCGGACACAAAGCCGTTTTGGTCAACTCCGTAAGACGAGAAAAAGGCAACGTCCACCCTGATCCGCTCGAGCACCTCCTCGGTGTAAGCACCGCTCATCACGGGCATGCCGCGCAGAGCCTTGCCGCCGAGCACGTAGACCGAGAGCCCTTTTTCGATTGCGTGGAGCGCGGTTTCGAGGTTGTTGGTAAAGAGTGTGATATTTTGCTTTGCGGCGAGGTAATCAACCAAATAAAAACAGGTGGTGGAGCTGTCGAGGAGCACCGAGGCGCCGTCACTCACCAGAGCCACTGCCTTTTGCGCGAGCTCTCGCTTGAGTGTACGTGCCATATCGCGGCGCATGTGGATGGGAGGTGCGATTTTTTCTGTGCCGCAGAGCTTCACGCCGCCGTGAAATCGCTCCACGTAGCCAAGCATGACGAGACGCTGCAGGTCGCGGCGGATCGACGAGGCGCTGATATAAAGTCTTGCCGAAAGATCGTCCACCTTAGCGTATCCCTGCTTTTTCAGGAGTGCAATGATCTCCTCCTGCCGTTTGGAAAGCTTCATAGCCCCCTCCTTCCCGCATTTTTGCGCGTTTGATTTGCGCATTTGCCTATTTGCGCGCCGCACCTTTTCATATTCGTGCGAAAATGATATAATTATTGTAACACAAATTCTCCGTGTTGTCAAATCATTTTCGTCAAAAGGAGTAAGAGTATGCTGGAAGAATTGAAAAAACATGTTCTGGAGGCAAATCTGTGCCTGCCGCGCTATGGTCTTGTGGAGCTGACCTGGGGCAACGTCTCGGCGATCGACGAGAGCCGCCGTTACGTTGCGATCAAGCCCTCAGGCGTGGAATACGGGCAGATGACAGCCGACGATATCGTGATCGTTGATATGGATGGCAAGATTGTGGACGGCGACAAAAATCCCTCCTCCGATCTGCAAACGCATCTTGAGCTTTACCGCGCCTTTCCAACGCTTGGCGGCGTGGTGCACACGCACTCCAAATTTGCAACCGTGTTTGCCCAGGCAAAGCGCCCCGTTACGGCATACGGTACCACCCATGCCGATTATTTCTACGGTAACATTCCCGTCACGCGTGAGCTGACGCGCGAGGAGATTGAGAGCGAATACGAGCGCAACACGGGTCGCGTGATCGTGGAAACCTACGCCGCACTTGATCCCGATGCGCTCCCTGCCGTGCTGGTTGCCTCTCACGGGCTTTTTGCATGGGGGAAGACTCCCGAAAAGGCTGTGGAAAACGCCTTTGTGGCAGAAAAGAGCGCCGAAATGGCGTATATGACCGAAACGCTTGCAAATCCCGGGCGCGTGCAGCAGTATCTGCTTGACAAGCACTACTACCGCAAGCACGGACCCAACGCATATTACGGACAAAAGAAATCGTAAGGAGGAAACAGACATGTCTTTTTCAACCCACACGCCGCAGCAGCTCATCAGTGAGGTGATCGAGTGTACCTGCGGTAGAACGCACAAAGCAGACGGACTCAAGCAGATTCACGTCGGACGCGGCGTGCTGCCCCGCGTGGTCACGGTTCTGCGTGAGTTGGGGATCGAAAAGCCCTTTCTCCTCACCGATCGCAACGAATACCGTGCCGCAGGCGAGCGCGTGGAGACCCTGCTCCGTGAGGCGGGAATCGCGTATACTCTTCATATCATCCCCTATGCCGAGGACAAGCGTATTCCGCCCGACGAATTCGCAGTTGGCAGCGCAACGCTCAATTTTGACGTTTCCTGCGACGGCATCCTCTGCGTGGGGAGCGGCGTGATGAACGATATCGCCAAGATTCTTTCCTCCGTTTCGGGGCGTCCCTCGATTGTGGTCGCAACCGCGCCCTCGATGGACGGCTATGCATCCGATACCTCTGCGATGGAGGTTAACCACGTCAAATCCTCGCTCAAGGAGGTCATTCCCACCGCGCTGGTCTGTGACGTTGACGTTATGGCTCAGGCGCCGATGCGCATGCTCTGGGCAGGACTTGGCGATATGCTCGGAAAATTCTCGGCGCTCCGCGAGTGGCAGCTTGCCACCATGCTCAACAATGAGCATTACTGCGCCGAGACGGCAGAGCTGGTCAAAAATTCGCTTGCCAAGATTGTGAGCGGTGCAGATGGCGTTCCCTCGCGTGATCCCGACAGCGTGGAGCAGATCACAAACGGACTGCTTCTCTCGGGCATTGCGATGGCATACACCGGTCAGTCGCGCCCCGCCTCCGGACTCGATCATTATTTCTCGCATTGTTGGGAAATGATGGCGCTCGAGCGCGGAGAGGAGAGCGATCTGCACGGCATTCAGGTCGGCGTTGGCGTTTTGCTCACGCTTCGTATCTACGAGCATCTGCGTGAGCTGCATCCCACGATGGAGGGGGTGCACGCCGCAATTGCATCGTTTGACCCTGCCGCATGGGAGGCAAACCTGCGCCGTGTGCTCGGTTCGATTGCTGATGACATGGTCGAGATGGAGCGTACCGCACAGAAGAATGAGCCGACAGGCAGACTCCGCCGTGCGCAAATAGCGATCGAGAATTGGGATCGCGTCCTCTACATTGCCGAGCACGATGCTCCCACCGCAGATGAGCTCGAGGCGCTGATGAAGCGCATCGGTATGCCCACGCGCCCCTGTGAAATCGGAATTTCGGATCAGGACGTGATCGACGCGTTCGTTTGCTCGCGTGACGTGCGCAACAAATTCCAGCTCAGCTCGATGATCTGGGATATCGGATGCATGGACGAGGTTGCCGAGTGGCTGAGAGGAATTCTGTGATGAAACAAAACTACGCACTCGGACTTTACGAAAAAGCAATGCCCGATTTTGAGCTTTCGCGCAAGCTTGCAACCGCACGCGAGTCGGGCTTTGACTATATGGAAATCTCGATCGACGAGACCGACAAAAAGCAGGCGCGTCTGACGATGCCGCGCGAGGAGCTCGCTGCCGTTCGCCGCGCGATTGCCGACGAGGGACTGCCGATCCGCACGATGTGCCTCAGCGGTCACCGCCGCTATCCCTTCGGCTCGCACGACCCTGCTGTCCGCGCCCGTGCGATGGAGATTATGAAGCGCGCGATCGACCTCTCGAGCGAGATCGGTGTTCGTATCATTCAGCTCGCGGGCTATGACGTTTACTACGAGCAGGGCGATGCCGACACCGAGCGCTATTTTGCTGAGAACCTTGCACACGCGGTCGAGCTTGCCGCATCGAGCGGTGTTCTGCTCGGATTTGAGACGATGGAAACGCCCTTCCTTGACACGGTGGAGAAGGGCATGCGCTACGTGCGTGCGATCAACTCGCCCTATCTCGGGATGTATCCCGATATCGGAAATCTGAAAAACGCCGCGGTGATCTACGGCACCTCCGTGGCAGACGATCTGCGTCTCGGTCGCGGTCACACCCTCGCGGCACACCTCAAGGAGACAAAGCCGGGACTCTACCGTGACATGCTGTTCGGTCAGTCCGACGGTCACACCGAGTACGAATCCTGCCTCTGCGAGCTGATTTCGCAAGGCGTGCGTATCTTTACGGGCGAATTCTGGTACCACGACGGCGAGGACTACCAAACCAATATCGCCAACGCCTCACGCTTCCTTCGCACCAAGATCGAAGCCGCATTTTGAGAATAGATGTTTAGCGTTAGCAGGGGGAGGGAGCGGAACTTTTGAAAAAGTTCCGCTCTCTCCCCCTGTACCCCCACCCTCACCTCAAAACCTTCCAAAGTTGGTTTATGGTGTCGAGGTGGAGCTTTATAGCTCAAGATATAGGTGCTGCCGTATGTGTCGCGATATCAAGCACCTGTGCTTGAGTGGGGGGGCAACGAAAAGTTGCGATGGTGTCATCCAAGACCCTGACGGAACTGCTGTGGAAAATGCAAAGATAACCGTTAGATTTTGCCTCTGTCACCCTCCACGGGTCATTCTGAGCGTGCGTTAGTCGCGAAGAATCTTGATACTATTTTGAAAAAAGTTAGAAGATTCTTCACACGCTTGCGCGGTTCAGAATGACCCGTGGAGGGTGACAGAGGCAAGGTGTAACGATGATCTGGCAAAATCGGCAGTACCTGCACCTTGAGCTCCAAGGCTCCCCTTGACACCTTTACCAACCTTCGGGAAAGTTTTGAGGGGATGGGGGACGGGGGAAGGGACACTTTTTCAGATAGGCTTCATTAACGTAACAAGAAAAACGTATGCAAAAGTTTTT
>CAJKPX010000077.1 GCA_905201895.1 uncultured Eubacteriales bacterium
TTAGTTTGTTATGACGAGATAAAATGCGATGGCAAATTCTAAAAATGAAAAATCTCCCCCTTGCCGCTCTTCCCTTTCCTTCGGGAAGGTTTTGAAGTGAGGGAGAGGGGGAGGGAGCGAAACTTTTTCAAAAGTTTCGCTCCCTCCCCCTGCATTTCCCTACCCATCAAAAATACTTCCTGTCGCGGATGTTTTCACGGGTGCGGAGCAGCTCGACTGCGCGGTCGGAGCCTGCGCCGAAGCGTGTGATATAGATAACGCCGTCCTTTATGGACATGACGTCGAAGGCGGTTTCGATATAGGCGCCGATCTGCCGTTTGGGGCAGGAGGGTGCCCAGCGCGCGCGGTATGCCGAGAGCGTGGTAATAAAGGGCAGGTCATCGTCATAGTAGAGATTATCGTAATGCACGTGCCCTGCGATCATTGCAACCACGTTTTTGCATTTCTTCATATGATAGTAGATACGGGCACCGCCCAGGAGGTCATCGTAGGGCTTGATGGCGTCGGGCAGTCCCTCGCTGCCGAACATGCCGACGTTGCGGATCGGCGAATGTGCGAACACGAGAATTTTGCGATCGGTGGCAAGCACCTCGTTTTCAAACCACTCCGCCTGTCGGTTGGAAATCTCCAATCGCCAGCCCGCCAAAGGATACTGTCCGCTCGCATCTGCGAGGAAGGGCTTGTCGGAGGTGTTGAGAAAAGCAAAGCGATAACCGCCGTCGGTGCTGTCGATATCGACGTAATAGTAGTTTTCTGGCGTGGGGTTGTGCTTCATGCAAAGTGCGTGCATCTCGTCGGGCAGAATGCCGTTGCGCGTGTCCCAGCCGTTGTCGATGCAGTTTCCGATGTAATCGTCATGGTTTCCGATGCAGCAATGCGCGGGAACCGAGAGCGAATAAAGCGCGTTCATCATGTCCTGCATGCTGCGGCGGAAAGACTTTGGATCGGGATCGTAATCGTTTCCAATGTCACCGCCGCTGATTACGCACTGAATATTGGGGCAGCGGTCGAGGATATATTGCATCGACTCCACCGCCTCCACCGTGGAATGGCGGAACATGTTGTGCTGGTCGGTGACAAAAATAAAGTTGAGCGGCGCGTCGATCGCCTTCACACGCTCGATCGGAGCATCGTAATAGTCGGTCAGATAGCGAAGTTTTTCCATGTCTGTTGCTCCTTTGAAGCGTTAATTTGCCTGCGAGATCAGAAGCGTTGCATCCCCCGTGGCAGTCACGCTGACAAGCGCGGCTGGCAGAAGCCAGCTTTCCCCCTTTGCGATCGGGTAGGTTTCGCCATCACAGATGAGCGCACCGTTGCCCGAAAGGCAGAGCAAATGCCGCATGGTGCCCTCGCTTGCAAGCTCGGTGGGCTCTGCGGTGAGCGTTTTTTTCTCGACGCGGAAATACTGACAATCGGCAAGCACGTCGGGATTTTCGGGAACACCGCCCGTGCGTGCGTAGGCAATCGCGTTGATCTCGTCGGTGCTAAAGGGACGCGTGACCTCGAGTGCCTTCTCCACGTGCAGCTCGCGCAGACTGCCGTCAGGCTGGCGTCGATCGTAATCGTAAACGCGGTAGGTCAGGTCGCAGTTCTGCTGAATCTCGGCGATCAGAATGCCGCGACCGATGGCATGTGCCAGACCGGCGGGGATGAAATAGACCTCCCCCGCATGCACGGGCTGATGATGAAGCGCCTCCGAAATGCGCCCCTCGGCAACCGCCTTGGCAAACGCCGCGCGGTCAACGCCCTCGGCAAGACCGCAAACCAGCTCTGCACCCTCGTCTGCCTCGACGATATACCACATCTCGGTTTTTCCGCGATCGTTTTCCACGCGTGCGGCGTAGTCATCGTCGGGGTGCACCTGCACCGAGAGCGCGTCCTGCGCGTCGATGAGCTTAATCAGCAGCGGAAATTCCGACACCTGCATCTGCCGCCCCGTCAGATCGGCGCCCCATGCCTCCATGAGTGCGTCGAAGGGCTTGCCCACCATCTCTCCGTTTGCCACGCAACACATATCCTGCGGGCGAACCGTGAGCTCCCAGCTCTCGCCAACCGTTTCGCGGTCGGAGCATTTATTCCAATCCTTCAACAGGCGCGTGCCGCCCCAGATCGGGGATTTGGTAACGCCTGTCAGCTTCAGCGGATATAATTTCGTCATATCGGATCACTCCTTTTTTGTCTTTTCGATCACTATTATTTTACAACATCCACCCTCGCTTGTCAAGCATTTTTGCCAAATCGAACGCAAAGAAAGCGCCAACGGTACGCAGTCTCCCGCGTGCCATTGGCGCTTTCATTTTCATTTTTCAAAGCAGCTCACTCGAGCTCAAACGCGCCCGTGTAGAGCTGATAATACTGACCCTTTTGCGCAATGAGGTCCTCATGACTTCCTCGCTCGATGATGCGACCGTGGTCGAGCACCATGATCACGTCGGAGTTGCGAACGGTGGAGAGACGGTGTGCGATCACGAACACGGTTCTGCCCTTCATGAGCGCGTCCATGCCCTTTTGCACGATCGACTCGGTGCGCGTGTCGATCGACGAGGTTGCCTCGTCGAGAATCATCACGGGTGGGTCTGCAACCGCGGCGCGCGCGATCGCAATGAGCTGGCGCTGTCCCTGCGAGAGGTTGGCGCCGTTGTTGGTCAGCTCGGTGTCATATCCACCCGGCAGACGCGTGATGAAATCGTCGGCTCCCGCCAGCTTTGCGGCGCGAATGCACTCCTCGTCGGTGGCGTCGAGCTTACCGTAACGAATATTATCCATCACGGTACCCGTGAACAGGTTGGTTTCCTGAAGCACGATTCCGAGCGAGCGACGCAGGTCGGATTTGCGGATTTTGTTGATGTTGATGCCGTCGTAGCGAATCTTTCCGTCGGCAATGTCATAGAAGCGGTTGATCAGATTGGTGATGGTGGTCTTGCCCGCACCCGTTGCTCCAACGAATGCAACCTTTTGTCCGGGCTCGGCATAGAGCGAGATATCGTGCAGAACGGTTTTGCCCTCCTCATAGCCAAAGTCAACCTCGGTCAGGCGCACGTCACCGCGAAGGGGCGTGTAGGTGAGCGTACCGTCACCGTGAGGATGCTTCCATGCCCAATGCCCCGTGTGATTCTCGGTCTCCACGATCTCGCCATCGGGCGTAATCTCGGCGTTTACCAGCGTGACGTAGCCGTTGTCGATCTCCGCCGCCTCGTCCATCAGCTCAAACACGCGCGAGGCACCCGCCAGACCCATCACGATCGAGTTGATCTGCTGGGACACCTGGTTGATGTTACCCGTGAATTGGCGCGTCATCGAAAGGAACGGAACCACGATGTCGATGCCGAGCGGCAGACCCGAGAGGTTCGGGTTTCCAACCTTGAGTGCAAGCAGAAGTCCACCCACCATTGCCACCACCACGTACATCACGTTGCCGATGTTCATGATGATCGGTCCGAGCATGTTCGCATAGGCGTGTGCACGGTAGTTATCCTCGTAGAGCTCGCCGTTGATGCGGTCAAAATCGCGCTCGCAGGCATCCTCGTGCGAAAAGACCTTGACCACCTTTTGTCCGTTCATCATCTCCTGCACGTAGCCCTCAAGGCTTGCAACCGACCTTTGCAGGCGGATGAAATATTTTGCCGAGCCGCCGCCCATCTTGCGACTCACGAGCAGCATAAAGACCACGCCCACCAGCAGCAGAAGCGTGAGCCAGAGGCTGAAATAAAGCATGATAAAAAATACACTGAACACCGTGATCGAGGCACGGATAAGCGTGGGGAGCGACTGTGCCACCAGCTGACGGAGCGTGTCGATATCGTTGGTGTAGTAGCTCATGATCTCGCCGTGCTTGTGCGTGTCGAAATACTTGATGGGCAGGTTCTGCATGCGCTCAAACATGGTGCGGCGCATCTTGCAAAGGAAGCCCTGCGTGATATACGCCATCAATTGCGTCTCGAGCGTGATGGCGATCAGCGAAATAACGTACATGGTGAGCAGAAGCATCACCTGCGGCACGATCTTTGCCGAGGCAACCTCCCAGCTCTCGCCGTTGAGCTGTGCCAGCTCGATCAGCTCGGTGACGCGCTGCAAAAAGATTGCGGGGACGGTGGATGTGATCGCAATGAACACCGTGCATGTGATCGCCAGCGGAACGAGAACGGGGTAGAATTTGAAAAGCATGCCGAGCAGACGCTTCAGCGTGCCCTTCTTTGCGGTCGGGCGGCGGTGATTATTCATTTTCGGCATCGCTCTCACCTCCGTTCGTTTGCTGCTCGTAAACCTCGCGGTAGATCTCGCTCGAGGCAAGCAGCTGCTCGTGCGTGCCCATGTCGGCGATTCTGCCGTTGTCCATCACGAGGATCAGATCGGCATCCTGCACCGATGCCACGCGCTGTGCAATGATGATCTTGGTGGTTTCGGGAATATAGGACTTGAAGCCCGCGCGGATCAAGGCGTCGGTTTTGGTATCCACCGCGCTGGTCGAATCGTCGAGCACCAGAATTTTGGGCTTTTTGAGAAGCGCACGCGCAATGCAGAGACGTTGCTTCTGTCCGCCCGAGACGTTGGTTCCTCCCTGCTCAATTCTCGTATCGTAGCCGTCGGCAAAGGACATCACGAAGTCGTCCGCCTGCGCCAACCTGCACGCCTCGCGGATCTCCTCGTCGGTGGCGTCGGGATTACCCCATTTGAGGTTCTCACGAATCGTGCCCGAGAACAGCAAATTCTTCTGAAGCACCATTGCAACCGAATTGCGCAGGGTCTCCAGATCGTACTCGCGCACGTCATGACCTCCCACGCGCACGCTTCCCTCGCTCACGTCGTAAAGGCGCGGAATGAGCTGGACGAGCGAGGATTTACTCGAGCCCGTGCCGCCAATAATGCCCACCGTCATGCCCGACTCAATGCGCAGGTCGATGTCAAAGAGCGCATACTTTTTGGCGCTCTCGGAATACTTGAAATTGACGTCGCGGAACTCGATCGAGCCGTCGGGAACCTCGGCGATCGGGTTTTCGGGATTAGAAAGGGTCGGCTCCTCCTGCAAAACCTCATAGATACGCTTTGCCGACTCCGCCGACATGGTAATCATCACGTAGATCATCGAGAGCATCATGAGCGACATGAGGATCTGCATGCCGTAGGTGAGCATGGCGGAAATCTGACCCACGTCGATGCGGTCGGTTGTGATTGCCATATTCGAGCCGATCAGCAGCACGAACACCATGTTGAAATACATGCAGACCTGCATCAGAGGTGTGTTGAGCGCCACGATGCGCTCGGCACGCGTGAAGTCGCCGCGAATGTTCTCGGCGTCGCGTCCGAACTTTTCCTTTTCAAAGTTCTCGCGCGAGAAGCCCTTGACCACGCGCATGCCGCGCACGTTCTCCTCGATCGACTCGTTGAGGCGGTCGTATTTCTTGAACACCGCGCGGAAAGCCGGCATTGCCTTTTTGCCGATCATGAACAGACCAAATCCGAGCACGGGGATCACAACCACGAAGGTGGTGGCGAGCGGACCGCCCATGATGTATGCCATAATCACGGAAAAAATGAGCATCATGGGGCTGCGGATCGCGGTTCGGATAATCATCATAAAGGACATCTGGACGTTTGAAACGTCGGTTGTCATGCGGGTAACCAAAGATGAAGAAGAAAATTTGTCGATGTTTTTGAAGGAGTAGGTCTGCACCCGACGGAACAGGTCGCCGCGCAGATTTTTGGCAAAGCCCGACGATGCCTTGGAGCAGGTGAATGCCGCAATGCCTCCGCAGCAGAGCGAGATCACCGCCATGATCGCCAGCTTAACGCCCTCCCTTGCAATCTCATCGGTGCCCGCCCCATCCTTGATGGCGTTGATCAGGTCGGCAGTGATAAAGGGAATCAGCGTTTCGATCACCGCCTCGCCAACGATGAGGACCAGCGTGAGGATTGCGTAACCCTTGTATTCCCTCACGCATTGAGCCAATCTTTTCAGCATAGCTTCTCTCGTTTCCTTTCTTGGTGGTATAGAATTTGGAACACAATCTTTATTATAGCACAAATTGGCAGAAAATACAAGGAAAAAACACGAGAAAATTTCTGAATTTTATGTGATGGACGCAATCAATCGGATACCGAGTCGCGCGAGCAGATCAAAACAAAAAATGCCTCCCCACGCGGGGGAGGCAAAATTCGTGTTTTAGGGCACATTAAAATACGGAATCTCGTTCGTGAAAGTTGCCGAGCGAACAACGGTAAGTCCGTTATCCGTCCAACGGTAGGTCAAGAATCGCACAACCGTGTTGTGCCGACATTTTACGATAAAATCATCCTTTCCGTCACCGTTTACATTGGCAACGAAAAAGTCGGTTGGATATGTGAGTGGGTCATGCCCGCGCGTGCTGGGATGATTCACGCCTTCATTAAAGGTGCCGTTTTGATTTCCGGTGTAAACCCATCCATTGCAGTGACAGGGATAACAAGCGAAAACAAGATCACAACACAAATAAAAACAGTCAATATACGTTTCATAATAAGACATCCTATCATCTTCAACATATACAAATTTCATCTCCGCTCGAAGGTTTCGAAAATATCCCGAATCTTTTTCAAATCCTCTCGACTTAACCATTTATTTTCATACGCTTCGGAAAAAGAATAAATTTTTCCATACCTCCACACAGCAAGACAATCCCCTTTATCCGGAATTACCACACCGTCGACAATCGTTACACTGTCTATCGGGTCAACATCAGAAGAGGAAAACATAATTGGAACGCAGCCATTGTAACTCCCTCCACACATGTGAATCGTGATCCCACCACTCGAGATTGACCAAGCAAATGCCAAATCACGTTTGATCGTATTCAAAAGCCTTGCACTCGGAGTCCCGTCGGCATCAAAGGGCATGATATAGCCGCCCGCATAGAGCAAAATGGGCGTCAAAATTGCCAGCACAAGCACCACCGCCGCCACGATTACGATCACGCGCGTGCGCTTATTGGCAAATAAAGCTGAAATTTTCATAATCATTCAATCCTCCTGTGGTTCTTCTCTTGTATGGTATTTTTTGTTATCGTAAGCTTTCCCGATATGCATAAAATCCGTCACGGATCTCATATAAATCATCCTGATTCAACCAGCCATTCTCATATGCCTCGGAAACGGTGTAAATTTTCCCGAATCTCCAAACCTTGAGAGTGTGCGAATCCGAGTATGAAAACCGTACACCGCCGATAGTTTCCTTTGTAACTACCTGCATATAACCAAAAGCAGGCGAATCCACAAAAACGGGAACACATCCGTTATAATACCCACCGCAATATGAGATGGTCACATCCGTTGCAGAACAGGAAGAACCGTAACGTGCATAATGTGCTGCATAATCGCGCTTGATCGTATTCAAAAGTCTTGCACTCGGCGTCCCGTCGGCATCAAAGGGCATGATGTAGCCGCCCGCATAGAGCAGAATGGGTGTCAAAATTGCCAGTACAAGCACCACCGCCGCCACGATTACGATCACGCGCGTGCGCTTATTGGCAAATAAAGTTGAAATTTTCATAATCATTCAATCCTCCTGTTTCTATCAATTTGTTTGTTTCGGATCATCCGTGATCCATTCATTTGCCCATCGGTCGATCGCTCCTTTCCGCAAAACACATCTTGATTGCCACGGAGTCATTTCTTCTGGGTTGGTTCGGTCTTTTTTATAACTGTTTGCATAATCATTTTAACACATTTTGGTGAAAATGTCAATAGTAGTCTTTCAACCACATTCGACACCCCTCCAAATGACACGCGGTGATCTTATTTTTTCAAGCGTCATTCGACGCCCTCGCACCTTCTCTCGGGCACTCCACCGCATAACCGTCTCGCTTTTCGGGAAAAATCAAAATAAAAAGGGCTTGCCCGATCGCTCCCCGTCGCACCGCTTCTCCTCTGTCCCCGAAATCTTCAAAAAAGGTGTTGACAAGTTAACATCTTTGTGGTATAATATGCAAGATGTTCACAGGTTAACATATATAATTGCAAGAAAAATGAAAGGAGCCAAACGGCTATCCATATGAACATGAAAAAGCTTCCTATCTACGATTCCACGCAATACGCCAATCTGCGCGAGATGATCGAGGATTGCGCCATCCGCTATTCCGATCGCAACGCCTTTTCCTACCGCAACCGCCCGAGCGATCCCTCCCCCGTTCGCGTCCCCTTCCCCACCTTCCGCGACGATATTCGTGCGCTCGGCTCCGAGCTGCTCGCACGCGGCATGAAAGGGCGACACGTTGCCGTGATCGGCAAGCTGACTTATCCCTGGGTGTGCACCTTTTTTTCGCTGCTCTCGATCGGTGCGGTGGTGGTGCCGCTCGACCGCGATTGGCACGCCGAGGAGCTTGCAAAAACCGCACGTCACGCCGACTGCGAATTTCTCTTTTTTGAGCCCGCGCTCGCAGACAAGGCAGACGAGGTATCGCGTACGCTCGAAATCGGAGACGGCGCACGCTTTGCCCTGTCGCTCTCCGAGGAGGGAGAGCAGGAAAGTGTGGCGACCCTGCTCTCGCGCGGTCGCGAGCGCCTTGACGAGGGAGATCGCTCCTATTTTGAAAATCCGCTCAAGCCCGACGAGCTCTCGACCCTGATCTTCACCTCGGGCACAACGGGTAGCGGCAAGGGCGTAATGCTCACGCAAAACGGACTGATGGCAGACCTCTACGCAGGTCTGCGTCGCGTGAGTCTCTCTCGCAAAACGATTGCCGTTCTGCCGCCCCACCACACCTACGGCTGCAACGTGGGTCTTGTAGCACACGTGGCGGCGGGCTGCGAGGTCTATCTCTCGGACGGTCTGCGCCACATCCAGCGCGAGCTGCGCGAGGAGCAGCCCGAGCATCTGACGCTGGTGCCGCTTTTTGTGGAGACCTTTTACCGTCGCATCCTCTCCACCGCAAAGGACCAAGGCAAGGACAAGCTGCTTCGCCGCATGATGAAAATGAGCAACACAATGCGAAAGATCGGCATCGACGCGCGTCGCTCGATCTTTTCCTCGGTGCTCGCAAGCTTTGGCGGCAAGCTGCGCCTTGTAATCAGCGGCGGGGCACCGATCAGCCGCGAAATTCTCGACACCTTCGACGCAATTGGCGTAACCGTGATCAACGGCTACGGCATCACCGAGTGCTCGCCGCTCATTTCGGTCACGCATCAGCTCGCTCCCATCTCGGGCAGCGTGGGAAAGCCCCTCTCCTGCAACAAGGTGCGTCTGCGTGAGCCCAATGCCGAGGGCGAGGGCGAAATCTGCGTGCGCGGTGCCAACGTGATGCTGGGCTACTACAAGAACCCCGATGCCACCGAGCGCGCCTTTGACGAGGACGGCTATTTCCGCACGGGAGATTTTGGAAAATTCGACAAGGACGGCAATCTCTATATCACGGGCAGACTCAAAAACCTCATCATCCTCTCCAACGGCAAAAATGTTTACCCCGAGGAGATCGAAAAGGACTTTCTCTCCTCGCCCGCCGTGCTGGAGATCGTGGTCTATGAGGGTCAGAGCCGTCGCGGTGTTGAGCAGAACGCCATCGTTGCCGAAATCTACCCCAACCGCGACTATCTTTCCAAGATCGGCGTGGAGGACGAGCAGGCATATTTCCGCGAAGCGATCGAGCGCTACAACAAAACCGCCGTCGCCTACAAAAAAATCGGTCGTCTTAAGCTCCGCCGCGAGGAATTCCCCAAAAATACTCTGCGCAAAATCCTGCGCTACCGCCTCGACATGACGATTGATTGAGGAGAGTGGCAGAGAATTGCAGGGAGGGGGAGGAAAGCTTTTTGAAAAAAAGCTTTCCTCCCCCTCCCTGCACC
>CAJKPX010000078.1 GCA_905201895.1 uncultured Eubacteriales bacterium
AAGCTCTTGAAAGGGGTGTGGGGAAAACTTCTCTCGAGAAGTTTTCCCCACAAAAGTCAATTTTTATTTCGCGTAGTCAACTGCGCGAGTTTCGCGGATGAGGTTGAGCTTGATCTGGCCGGGGTACTTGACCTCCTCCTCGATCTTCTTTGCCATCTCGCGAGCGATGAGCTTCATGCCCTCGTCGTTTACCAGCTCGGGCTTGACCATCACGCGGATCTCGCGGCCTGCCTGAATAGCATACGCCTTATCCACGCCCTGGAAGCCAACTGCAATCTCCTCGAGCTTCTGGAGACGCTTGATGTAGTTTTCCATATCCTCGCGTCTGGCGCCCGGTCTTGCCGCGGAAACGGCGTCTGCCGCCTGCACCAGGACTGCGATGATCGTGCGGGGCTCCACGTCGTTGTGGTGTGCCTCGATCGCGTGGATCACGTCGGGATTTTCCTTGTACTTCTTCACCGCATTGACGCCGAGCTCAACGTGCGAGCCCTCCATATCCTGCGGGAACGCCTTACCGATATCGTGGAGCAGACCTGCGCGGCGTGCGAGTGTGCCGTCGAGTCCGAGCTCGTCTGCCATGATACCTGCGATCCATGCAACCTCGATCGAGTGCTGGAGCACGTTCTGACCGTAGCTGGTGCGGTAGCGGAGACGGCCGAGCAGACGAACCAGCTCGGGGTGAATTCCGTGCACGCCAACGTCATAGGTCGAGCGTTCACCCGCCTGCTTAATCACGGCGTCCACCTCACGGCGAGCCTTTTCCACCATTTCCTCGATGCGAGCGGGGTGAATTCTGCCGTCGGAGATCAGCTTCTCCAGCGCGAGCCTTGCGATCTCGCGACGAACGGGATCAAATCCCGAAACGGTGATCGCCTCGGGCGTATCGTCGATGATCAGTTCAACGCCCGTGAGCGTTTCGAGCTTCTGAATGTTTCTGCCCTCGCGTCCGATGATGCGACCCTTCATCTCCTCGTTGGGGAGCGTGACCACCGAGATGGTGGACTCGGTCACGTGGTCGGCTGCACATCTCTGGATTGCCAGAGAGAGCAGGTTGCGCGCCTTCGCCTCGGATTCCTCCTTGAACTGCGCCTCAAGCTCGTCGAGCTTCTGTGCCATTTCGTGCTTCGCTTCGGACTCCACGCGGGTCAGCAGCTCTGCCTTTGCCTCCTCGACCGTATAGCCGGAGATATCCTCCAAACGCTTCAAATGTTGAGCCAGCACCTCGTTGATCTGCTCGCGCAGAGCATCGTTTGCCTTGAGCTTTTCATCAAGCTGCTCATTCTTGCGTTCCAATGCCTCGGTTTTCTTATCGAGGTTTTCTTCCTTCTGGCTGATGCGGCGCTCCTGTCTGGAAACCTCACTGCGGCGCTCCTTGAGCTCGCGCTCGGTCTCGTTGCGCAGGCGCAGGGTCTCCTCCTTTGCCTCGAGCAGGGCCTCCTTCTTTTTGGCCTCGGCGCCTTTCACGCTCTCGTCCAAAATCCGCTTTGCCTCTGCCTCGGCGGAGCCGATCTTTGCTTCTCCGATCTTTTTGCGGATCAGAAAGCCCACCAGAATTCCGATAACCAGAGCCGCGACACCGACTATGATCGGAATCAAAAATTTTTCCATAAAACACCTCCTTGGTTTGGGTTAAAATATTGTATGAGTAATCATTGTTGAAAAAATAATCATACATCATACATTATACACAATTTCGACCCGAATGTCAAGAGGGCGACGCTCTTTTTCGAGGCGCTTTTTCCAATTTTTACCCTTTTTTTCAATTTTGAGAAATGGCAGATAAAAAGGATGTCCCCAATGCAATACGCATTCGAGACATCCGCTTTTTCCGTTTTTATGAGATTTCATGAGGGGCTACCGAATCCGAAAGCGGTGGCGCAGACGAATGAGGTAGAAGGTGATCAGGCGAGTCAGGGCAAAATCGTAGATCACGAATGCCACGAGCGAGAGGGCGTAGAGGACCAGCCAGAAGAAGGGAAATTCCTCCTCGAGTCCTGCAGGGAGAAAGAGCTTGTAGATGAGCACGATCGCGCCGAGCGAGAGGTGGAAAACCACGAGCTTGAGAACCCACGCAAGCATGCGCGGCAGTCGCTCGAGCTTTTCCTTGAGGATCGGATAAAAGCCCGCGAAGGCGGCGTAAAAGATCGCGGGGGTCTTTACGGGGAGCAGGACGAGCGAGAGGATCGAGGTGACCGCCCAGAGTGCCCACGGGTAGAAGCCGCCCATTTCGATCACGGCGTAGATGCAGAGCATCGAGGCGAGCACCGCAACCGTCAGGTCGAGCACGTCAACGAGCGAGCCGAGCGCCATGAGCACGACCCCGAGGGCGGCGAGCATAGCACACACGGTGAGATATTTGGTTCGTTTGCGAATGCGGTCGGACATGATACGTCTCCTCCAAAATCAGCAGCAGGAGATCAGGTCGCCGCCCAGACATTCACAGCAACAATCGGCAAACAGCAGCGAGAAGCAGCAATCGCAGTTGGAGCTGCTGGAGGTGCGGTATCCGCCGCCGTAGGAGGACGCTTGTGCGCGCATACGGTCGGCTGCGGCGCGGTATTCGGTGTTCTGCGGCTCCATGCTGCAGGCAACGTCAAACATCTTCTGCGCATCGAGGAAATATCCGCGCTTGTAGAGCACGCATCCGCGCAGAAAATGCCATTCGGCACCGCGTGCGGGGGCATCGACCGTCATGAGCAGGCGCTCTGCCTCGGCGATCTCATTCTGATTGATGAGTCGGCGCACGTTGGCGTAAACCGCACCCGCGCTGCTGCCCGGATTGGGGTTGCCGTTGTAGCCGCTCTGACCGTAAGACGACCCCGTGCCCTTGCCTGCGCGCGTCTTCTGAATTTCATCGTATGCTGCGTTGATCTCCTGCATCTTTTCGGTTGCAAGATCGGCAAGGTCGCTGTCGCGGTACTTGTCGGGGTGATATTTCCGCGCCAGATCGCGGTATGCCTTTTTAATTTCTTCGTCGGTGGCACTCGGCGAAACGCCGAGCACCTCATAGGGGTTTTTCATTCGTATGCGTTACCTTTCGCAATGTTTTTGTTGTGGGAGATCAGCAAATGAAGGCGCAGTCGGAGCAGCAATCGCAGAGCTCACAGCCGCAGTAGCAGCCGTCTCTCAAGCAGCCGTCGTACCAATGCCGTTCTTCCTTCTCGGAGCTGTCCTTCTTTTTGAGAAAAGCGAGTGCCTGAAGGTGCAGGCGGTCGCGTGCCTCGGCGTAGATGATATTTTCGGGCGCGAGCGTGCAGGCGCGGTCATAGAGAACCTGCGCATCAAGATAATGTCCGCGTGCGCGGAGCGACTCGGCGGCGGTGAAGCAGGCCTGTGCTGTCATCATGTTCTCGGCTTTCCTTTCGTCTCTCTTTCCATTCGCTCCTCAAGGATGCGATCTGCCGCCTGCGGTAGACCAAGATAGAGGATGTTGGCGAGAATTTCGCGCAGCTCGGGGGCGGGATAGCTGTCAATGAGCAAAAATCCGCGCTCGGCATCGCACAGGTGCGCGATGAGGGCGGAGCGGAGATTTTCCCAATCCCGATCGGACGGGTGCTCGCCAAAGAGGTGCAGATAGGGGTTGAAGCGGTTGCGGCGGCGATCCTCGTCGAAATCGTCGGCGGCGTCGGCAAGATAAATCCAATGCCCAACGGCGCGCCCGATCGACTCGGCAATGCGTGCGCTCGCAGCCTCCAGCCCTTCGGCAAAGACCGCGCCCATGAGTTTGCCGAATTCCGCGGCGAGCGGCTCGGCACCAAGCGTGTTTGGGTCGGATTCGAGCATCGAGAGCGCCTTCAGGTGCTCCGCGATCGCCCCGTTGAGCTCGGGGTGTCGACGTTTAGCGCGGCGATATGCCGCAGCAAGGAAGGGGCGCGAGAGGGCAGCACGCAGCTTTTTCGCACCGCGCTCGTCATGCAGATCGTCGAGCAGCTTGTGGTAGACCAAAAGGGCAGAGGCGTCGGCACAGTAATCGAGTGCCTCGCATTGCTCAACCATGGGGCGACGGCGCAGGGGATGGAGCAGGCAGCGTCGCGGCTTGATCTGCGGCGTCTCGCCCGTGAGCGAAAGACGTAGGGCTGCCAAAAACACGAAATCGTAGCTCAACGTCATGCGTGAGCAGGCGCCCGTGCATTTGCCCATGCGCTTGCACAGACCGCAATAGAGCGCGCGGTAGTATTTTTGCTCGCGCACGCGAAGCTCATCTGCGTTCGGTCGGACGTATCCGAGCATGCACGCCCCTCCTTCCCATATCTGCCGCACCCTCGCGACAATCATTTCTCATTCTATATCATACCGCACTTGTTCTTAAATTGCAAGAATATTTTGTAGTTTTTTTGAAAACTTTTTTGGGACGCGAGGAGAATCGAGTTTTTGCTTTTTGCAGGGGGAACTTTTTGAAAAAAGTTCCCCCTGCACCCCTTCAAAAACTTTTCCGAAGATAGATCAAAGCGTCAAGGGAGGGCTTTATAGCTCAAGATATAGATACTGCCGTATGCGTGGGGACGTCAGGCACTTGTGCCCTGCGTCGGTAGCAACGGAACGTTGCGTTTACCACACACCCAAAACGCACTCCCGAATTGGCTATCTTCCGTAGAATGATGCAAAAGTTTTTTTGCATCATTCCAACAAAAAAGTTGCTTTTTTGGGAAAGGCGTCGCGATGTCAAGCGCTTGTGCGCTTGTGTGCTGAAGGATCTTGAAGCTTTTTGGAGAAGAATCAGGATCCTTCGCGACCTCGTACATTCAGGATCACGCAAAGAGGGTGTCCCCAACGCCTTTGTGCGTTGGAGGCACCCCGTGTTTATTTTTTTATTTCAGATCAATCCGTTAAATTTTGGGAAAGAGATCGAGGAAGTCACCGCCATCGTCATCGCCGTTCTGGTTATTCTTCAAGGATATGGATGTGGTTAAGATATCTTCTTCATTCAGTTCAACAATCTCTGCCCAAGGCATTGTATAATTCTGTTTCATGATCTATTCCTCCTACCTTTTCGTTGTTACATCGTTACCGTGCCGTCTGCATTTACGGTAAAGGTAATGGATTGTGTACCGCTGTAAATGCGAATCTGCGAGCCTGCTGCTTGCGTCCAAGCTCTTGCCGTGATGGTGTACGTGCCCGCTTCCATATTTCTCAAGGTGTAGCAGAAGAAGTAATCGCCCTCATCGGCTGTAATAGTTCCCTCACCTGCGTTAAGTACCGTGTAGAGGTATCTGCAATTGGTTGTAACTGTTTTACCATTGTAAGTGAACTCAAAGCCAATTGCCTCAAGCTCTTCGTAGTTGCCCGTGAGCGTTGCAACGAAACGTGCATCTGCCGTGGTTCCGTTGTCAGCGGTCTGGAAGCCTTCCACAACAGCCTTGGGGGTTGTGTTTGCGGTCGGTGCCGTAAACTTAAAGTTGTCAATCTCAACTGCACCGTTTTCACAACGAAGCACCAACGATCGCATATCCGCTTTTACGGAAGGATTGGCATAATCGTTGTTTGTTCTCGAGCCGGTAGCGAACACGGTACCGTCCTCGGCATTGGTGATGGTGGTGGTAATCGTTTTTCCCGTCCAAACGAGCTTTGCGTGAAAGGGGGTGTTGAGCAGGGAAGGAAAGGTCTCGGTATCATACGGTGCATACGTATCTCCCGCGCGCACATCCCAATTTCCATTGCGGAATTCTATTTGGTTGTACCATCCGCCGGGTGCTACAAAGAGAATGCGGACCATACCGTCTCCGTCTTCGTTGTCCCATGTACTGTCTGTAATTTTGAAATCAAAATCAAAGGTATACGTATCGGTTGACGCGTAGTTGTTGACACCACCAATAACCGTGGGCCAATTAAATGCTACACCGTTATTGGGCTGGAGCTTCATTACGCCGTCATCAAACGTGGGAGCGGTTCCTTGGAAGCGGGTTGATTCCAATGCCCAATAGCCGTCTTGCGTAAAATCGCTAGAGTCTGCATAATCGAAGGAATCTACGAATTCCATCGTGTTTGTGGTTGCGCCGACCGCTTCTGCACTCACTACTATGCCACTGATAACCAGCGACTGAAGAATGAATACCATACAGAGCAGCGCAGACAGCAATTTTTTGGTCGTTCTTTTTTTCATGGGTTTACTCTCCTTTTTTGAACATTTTGTTTATTCATTTCGATCAACCGGTTGCCATTCTGGGCAACTCGGCTAACCTGTATTATGATTTTACACGCTTTTCATGGATTTGTCCAGAATATTTTTGTATAATTATTGGCAAGAAGTTGACAAATCCTTTTTTGGAGGAAGGGAAGCTGCGAACTTTCCACGCATCATCAAGTGGAGCATACTCTTTCTTTCGAAAGAAGAAATTATGACGGGAAGAGAATTGTTCTTTGCTTCAAGGCATGGGGACGCCTGAATGAAATACGAGTCTTTTTCAATCCCCTTTTCTTGCCACAATTAAAAATTGCTGAAAAAGTTTTTGAAAGAGGGAGAGGGTGCAGGGAGAGGGAGAGAACTTTTTTCAAAAAGTTCTCTCCCTCTCCCTGCATATCCCCAATTTTTCACCTTCCATACAAGCGGTTCCAGTCGCGGAATTTTTGGGGGTTAAGTGAATCGAGCTGAGCCTTTGTGATGCGGTAGCTCCAATTGCCCTCGCTGCGTCCGGGCGTGTTGATGCGCGTATCGCTGCCGAACTGCAAAAGGTCCTGAACGGGCAGAACGAGCAGACCGGCGTGACTTGCGAACATGGTGCGCAGGACGGCGTTGTAGCAGGCGTCCCAATCGCCCTCGTAGCCGCAATAACGCATCAGGTGTGCGCGCGTGGCGTCATCCTGATCCCAAACGTAGCCGAGCAGCGTGTTGTTATCGTGCGTGCCCGTGTAGGCAACGCAGTTGTTGTCATAGTTATGCGGCAGATGCGGCGAGCCCTCGTCACCGAGGAAGGCGAACTGCAAAACGCGCATGCCGGGGTATCCGCTGTCGCGCACCAGCTTTTCCACGGCGGGGGTGATGTCGCCCAGGTCCTCGGCAATCATCAGCTTGCCCTCACAGATCGGGCGGATGGCGCGGATAAAGGACATGCCGGGTCCCTTTTTCCAAACGCCGTTTCGCGCGGTGGTCTCGCCGGCGGGGATGCTGAAATAGGACTCCAGACCGCGGAAATGGTCGATACGTACGCCATCAAAGAGCTCCATCATAAAGGACATGCGCTCACACCACCAGGCATAGCCGTCCTGCTTCATGCGGCGCCAATCGTAGAGCGGGTTTCCCCAGAGCTGACCGTCTGCCGAGAAATAGTCGGGCGGAACGCCTGCCACGGCGGTGGGTCGGTTGCGCTGATCAAGCTGAAAGAGCTCGCGGTTTGCCCAAACGTCGGAGCTGTCAAGGGCAACGTAGATCGGAATGTCGCCCACAATCCGCACGCCGCGTGCGTTGGCGTATTCCTTGAGAGCCGCCCATTGGCGGCAGAATTCATACTGTGTAAACTCCCACGTGCGGAGTGCTTCCTCGTCGGGGACGTCCACCGTCCAATCGAGCCACTCGGCGCCGCCGTTTGCCGCCTTGAGTGCCATGAAGCGGCAGAAATTTGCGATCTGCGGGTGCGCCGTGAGAAAGGCGTCGATCGGTGCGCGGTCGCGCACGCGTGCGGCGGCACGGGTAAGCAGGGGCATGCGCTCCTTGGTGAGACGGTCGAATTCGCAGGCGAAGGGCGTTTTCTGCTCTGCGGAACGAAGCTCGGCATCGGTCAGGAGCCCCTCGCTGTGAAGCGTGGGCAGGTCAATGAAATAGGGGTTGACGCTGAACGCGCTAAAGGATTTGTAGGGCGAGTTGCAATCGTCGGGCAGCGTGAAGGGAAGCACCTGCCAGATTCCAAAGCCGCTCTCGGCGAGAAAGTCGATCCACTCGCGTGCCTCGGCGCCGAGTGAGCCCTCGGAATATTTACCCCAAAGGGAGGAGACGTGCATGAGCACGCCGCTGCTGCGTTTCATGATGGTGAAGTCCTCTTTTCAATCAGTATTTCGCGGATGATGATATTATAACAGATTTTTTTTGCACTTGCAACCGATTTGCGCCTTTTTTTGCTATTCTGCATTGAAAAGGTCTCAAAATTTTACTCCTTTCGGCATTTTGTATCTTGACAAACGGCAACGGATTTCATATAATATATTAGTATCAGCTTCGCGCGATTCCGAAAAATGGATTGATGCGCGGATCTCTTGAAAGGATGTAACAGAGAATTATGGGATTGAAGGTTGTAAAATTTGGCGGCTCCTCGCTGGCAGATGCGGAGCAATTCCGCAAGGTTGCCGCAATCGTGAAGGCGGACCCCAACCGTCGCTTTGTGGTGGCATCGGCACCCGGCAAGCGTTTTTCGGGTGACGTGAAGGTGACCGATATGCTCTACCATTGCTATGAGATGGTGCGCAATCGCGAGGACATTACCGAATATTATCAGCAGATCTGCGAGAGATACAACGGCATCATTCGCGATCTCGGCTTGAATTTTGATATCACGGGCGAGCTGGAATATATCCGCAACGCCATCACGCATCACTCGGGTCGCGATTTTGCGGCAAGCCGCGGAGAATATCTCAACTCGATCATTCTCGCAAAGTTTCTCGGCTTTGATTTCATTGATGCTGAATCGGTTGTGTTCTTCCGGGAAAACGGACTCTATGACGACGAAAGAACCGATGCAGAGCTGCGTGCCGAGCTGAAAAAGCATAAGTACGCCGTAATTCCGGGATTTTACGGCGTGATGCCCAACGGCACCATCAAGACCTTCAGCCGCGGCGGCTCGGATATCACGGGCTCGATCGTTTCGCGTGCTGCGGATGCAGAAATCTACGAGAACTGGACCGACGTTTCGGGCTGCCTCATGGCAGACCCTCGCATCGTGGATGATCCCAAGCCGATCAAAACCATCACCTATCGCGAGCTGCGCGAGCTCTCCTACATGGGCGCATCGGTGCTGCATGAGGATGCGATCTTCCCCGTGCGCTACGCAGGCATTCCGATCAATATCCGCAACACCAACGATCCCGCCGCTCCCGGCACCATGATCGTGGCAAGCACCAACGAATATGACTCCGAATGGGTCATCACGGGCGTTGCGGGTAAGAAGGGCTTTTCGGTTATCAACATTGAAAAGGATATGATGAACTCCGAGATCGGCTTTGGCAGAAAGGTGCTGGACGTGATGGAGGACAACGGCATTTCCTTTGAACACCTGCCCTCGGGCGTTGACACCATGAGCGTGGTTGTGATGACCTCCTATCTCGATGCGCGCCGTGAGCGCGTGCTCGCTTCGATCAACAAGCGTGTACGTCCCGACAGCGTGGTGATTGAGGACGGTCTTGCGTTGCTCGCCGTTGTGGGACGCGGCATGGTCAAGGCAAAGGGAACGGCAGCTCGCGTGTTCGATGCGATCTCGGATGCGGGCATCAACATCCGCATGATCGACCAGGGCTCGAGCGAGCTCAATATCATCGTTGGTGTGGAGGAGCGCGATCTTGAGAGCGCCATCAACGCCATCTACCGCGAGTTTGTGAAATAAAGGAATATGCGGGGGAAGCTTTTTGAAAAAAGTTTCCCCCGCCCC